>CAIUEQ010000018.1 GCA_903898215.1 uncultured Bacteroidota bacterium
ATCCTTTTAATCCTTTTTGAACTTCTTCACCTGAAACATCAAATGCACTTAATGATAAAGAAGAGCCATCATCTAATTTTAAATATCGATCCGCAAAATAGTTCTGTTAATTATAAAACAGGATTAATTTATTATAACCGTAAAAATTATGTGCAGGCATACAAGCATTTTGAAAAAGTGGTTTCACTATACCCTTTTGATTATGATGGTTTAATTATGTTTGCTTGGACAAATTATCAAATAGGAAAACCCAAAGAAGCAAAGGCTTTATTTAAAAGAGTGATGCTGCTTTCACCTAATGATAAATCAGCATTGGAAGGTTTAACTTTGATCAAATAATAACATCAATTTAATATTAAAATAATCAATAAGATTTCACCAGATTAATAATAATTTAGTGGAAAGAATTTGGTTTGCTTTATATTTTTTTTTAGTAAAATTGACAATGCAAAAATTTCTACTCTTCGCTATTGCTTTCATATTTTCACTCAGCATTTATGCTCAAAACTCCGGCCTGCCTGATGTTGTGAGTAAAAGTTTTGAACAAAAATTTCCAAAAGCAAAAAAAGTTAAATGGTCAAATGAAAACATAGATGATTTTCAGGCAGATTTTGCGCTCGACAGTTTAACAGAAACTGCCACTTTTACCAATAAAGGCGAATGGATTCAAACAGGTATAAATGTTCCCATTCCTATCATCAATCATTTAACAGTTACATCTATCAAGAAAAAATTCCCTAAATCAAAAATCAGTAAGATCACAAAAATTGAAAACGCAAAAAAACAAATCTATTACGAAATAGAATTGAGAAAAGGTGATGAATTAGAATATGTGAATTACGATGAGAATGGAGTAGAAATCACTTCGCTAAAATAAATTTTTATATCAGGTCGCTCCTACGGAGCTGATTAACTTCAAATATCATCTCAACAAACAGTTCGCCCCCATAGAGAGAAATTGTTTGTATAAATCATCTTGGAAATATCCTCGTTAGAAAAATTCTGTTTGCCATACTATAGGTGGCAAATAAATAAATTCTTACAAACGAAAATATTTTTCTGAATTTAAAAAAAACTCCGTAGGAGTGTCCTGTTTGCCATTTATACGTGGCAAATAAATAAATTCTTACAAGCGAAAATATTTTTCTGAATTTTAAAAAAACTCCGTAGGAGTATCCTGTTTGTAACAAAATAAATGGAAAAATAATTTAGCTCCGTAGGAGCGACCTGCATAAATCGCATTCAAAATTCACGTTTATGTGTTTTCATTTATTCATTAAATCGTAAACTCATCTCCCATTTCCGGAATATCAATTTCGGCTTTAAACCTTCTTTCTTCTAAGGTTTCTTTCATTGCAATCAAATTACCTTCATCGCCATGAACAAGGAAAACTTTTTTCAACGAATCGTTTTCACATGCTTTGATATAATTATAAATTTCATCTTTATCGGGATGAGAACTGAACACATCGGTATGAGCAATTTTTGAATATATCTGATAATCTCTACCTTTTATGCTGATAGATTTTTGTCCTTGCAATAACCTATGTCCCAACGTTCCTTCCGAACAATATCCTGCAATTAAAATGGTACTGAAAGGATTTTGAATATTGTTTTTTACATGTTCCTGAATTCGTCCGCCTTCAACCATTCCTGCTGCCGATACAATGATGCACGAATCTTTGTATTCCATCAACTCATCATGCCCATCTAAATTATCTATCCAAAATAAATTATCAAAATCAAACAAACTTCCATGTTCTTTTAAAAACTGTTTCGCTTCATCATTTAATAAATCGTAGTGGTGAGTGTAAACATGCGTGGTTTTTACTGCAAGCGGACTATCAACAAAAACTTTTACCGGTGGCAACAACCCTTTTTTCTCTAATTTATTTATGGTATGAACAATTGCCTGTGTTCTTCCAACACTAAAGGCAGGAATAATTAAACGACCCCTAACTTTAACACAAGTTTCCTCAATAAATTTCATCAGCTCATCTTCCGAATTTTCTGAGCTCTTATGATTTCGTCCGCCATAAGTTGTTTCGGTAACGAGGTAATTTAAGTTTTTCATAGCAATGGGAATGCGAATTAACTCAGCATGATTGCGCCCCAAATCTCCTGTAAAACCAATGCGTTTCACACCTTTATCATTTTTCACTTCCACCACAACACTTGCTGCACCAAGTAAATGTCCGGCTTCAATAAATTCAATTGATGTTGTTGAATTAATATTAAAACGCTTATCAAAATCTAATGTCACAAATCTTTCAAGCGTTTGCTGAACATTTTTTTCGGTATAAATCGGTTTCGAAATAAAACTACGTTTTCGAGATTTTCCTGCTTTGTGTAATTTTTGCTTGTACTCGTTCCATTGAATATTTGCACTGTCAAACAATAAAAATTTCGTTAAGTCTGCTGTAGCTGCTGTACATAAAATTTGTCCTTGAAAGCCTTGATGAACCAATGCCGGCAAGTTTCCCGAATGATCGATATGAGCATGTGTAAGAACAACCAAATCAATATCAATGGGATTAAACGGAAATGAAAAAACATCTTCAGTCATCAACTTTTTTTGTTCGTAATTCAACCCGCAATCCACCAAAATTTTATATCCTTTATCCAACGTAAGCAAATGCATGCTGCCTGTAACCTGCTTTGCTGCTCCCCAAAATGTAAGTTTCATTTATTGATAATTTTTATAGTTATCCCGCAATATGATTGAATTCAAGAGGAATTCAAACTTTGACTTTTAAATTTATTCAATATCGGATTAAATTTGCATGCATAAAATCATTCATTCATGAAAAATATCTTTCTTATCATTTTACTATACATAAGTTTTAATTGTAGCTCACAGCAAATTCAAAGAAATGATATGCTTCCGATGTATAAATTATTATCGGCAAAAAACTGGGACAGCGCATTTATTGCAGCAAACGATATTCTCAAAAGATTTCCTGATGATTCGTCTGACTTTAAAGCAAACGTAAATTATGCAGTAATTTTATCGGCAGCAGGAATGGTTGCAAATAATAAAATGACCTACCCCGAGCTTAGAGAAACATTGCGACCATTTTTAGGTAAATATATCATGATGCCTGCTCATCCAACCACAACCGATACATTAACAACTTCTTCGGGTATTACAATTCTTGGAGAAAATAAATCTGGAATAAAAGGAACAACAATTACTCAAAGTGCCGACAAGAAAACTGTTTTATGTTTTGAAAATTTTGAATTCAGTGACCCAATTATTATATCCGACTATGATAAAGTTCGAACACGTTGTGGAGGGAAATTAGCTATAGTTGAAATTAACCCTTACATGGATAATATTTGGATTTTACG
>CAIUEQ010000019.1 GCA_903898215.1 uncultured Bacteroidota bacterium
CATGTTGAATTTTTGAACCGATACCTTCGGTAAATTGGCTAGTTGAAAATTGGGTTGCGGTAAGCGTATTTGCAACTCCATCAAGTTCCAATAAAATCGAAGCTGTAGTTTTTTGAACCTCTTCAAGATTGAGTTTCTTATCGGCAATTAGGTTATGATTTAAATATACCTGGTCGTTAATAACGCTTGATACCAAGGCCTCTTCACCGAATTTATTTTTTAATTGAATACTTAAAATATCAGCAATTGATTTTGAATTAAAAGTTTTAGCAGCAATTTTATGATCGTGTAAATAGGTAACATTTTGTATTGCTCCATGATCGGCAGTAAGAAAAACGAGCACATTATTTTTACCGTATGTTTCATCCAAAAATTTCAACAAATCAGCAATATCATTATCCAATCGTAAATAGGTATCTTCCGTTTCGATGGCATTTGTTCCAAACTGATGACCAACATAATCGGTTGAAGAAAAGCTTACAGCAAGAAAATCGGTAACAGTTCCTTTACCCATATTTTCGGCTTTTAAAGCAGCTATTGCAAAATCTTTTGTGAACGTATTTCCTGAAGGAATTTTTCTGAGGATATCGAAATTCTTTCCTTTTAAAGTTGGAATATCATGTGGGAAAATTGGTTTTGATTCACCTTTAAATGATTCTTCATAAGCATTATCATCAGCAGTGCTTTCGGTATATTGTTCAATTGGAAGCAAGGTTTTCCATTGCTCTGATAAATATTTTTCAGGAAATTTCAATGCATTAAAGTTGTTGACCCATGCAGGCAATTCATTCATATAATACGAACTCGTAATCCAATTTCCGTTTGAACCGTCAAACCAATATGCAGCATTTGCACTTTGCCCTGCCGGCAAAATTGCACCTCTATCTTTTAATGCAATACCTATCACTTTTGATTTAAAATTATTTGAAATTCTTAACTCATCGGTGATGGTGGTGGTGAGTAAATTTTTGGGCGACATTTTTCCAGCATCAGAATTTGTTCCAACAGAATTTACCAAATGGTCATCGGTGCAATACATTGTATCATTAGTATTTCTTTGAAACCAATCATTGGCAATAATTCCATTTGATGATGGAGTTGCACCGGTGTATACACAGGCATGTCCGGGGCCTGTAAATGTTGGCACATAATTATAATTGGTGTTTTCACAAAAAAAACCTTCGTTTAATAATCGCTTAAAACCATTGTTTCCAAATTTTTGGGCATAACGAAAAAGGTATTCAACTTTCATTTGATCAACAACAATTCCGACAACTAATTTTGGTTTTGAAGCAATGGGCTCTGACTTTTTTTTCTGTGCAGATGCAGTAAAAAAAGTTGTTAGCAAAAAGGTTATTACTAAAAATTTATAGCAGTGATTCTTATACATATGATTCATTTTAAAATTCAATTTTAAGTTTTTAAAATGAATAAATTGTTAAAACAGGGGGTTGTTATGCTAAACTTGTTTCAGCATCCAGAACATGAAACAAGTTCAGGTTGACGAGTTACAAATTACTTCTCTGATAATTCTTTGAGTTTTTCATTCATCAGCACAAACCCATTTTTGGTATTTACATCAAGCATTTTTTTAAATAGAGGTACAAAAATTCCATTAAACTTTTCACTCTGAATAAAAGTTGTAGTACCGTTTCCATTATCTATTAATTCAAATTGATGCTCTCCATCAAACAAACCGGGAAAGAGTAAATGGCCGAGCCAACGAAACTTTTTATTCTTATCAAACTGAAGTACTTTAGGTTTAAAGGTCATCCCCGAAGCTTCAGGAGGTTCAAGCCTTGCAACAATTATATTTCCTACTGCAACATTTCCGGTAATTGATTTGATAAAGGGATTCCAGTTTGGATAATTTTGAAAATCTGTAAGAATAGCCCACACTTTTTCGGGAGATGCATTGATGAGAATTTCTGTTTTAATTTCTTTAGCCATAAGTATGTTTTATTAATTTATATTTTTGATCTTTAAGAGAAAATTTTAGCCATAAAAAACCGGCAAATCCAGCAACAAATGAAGCAATAAGAATACTGATTTTTGAATTGCTGATGATATCGGAATTATCGAATGCAAGCAGTGTGATGAAGATGGACATTGTAAAACCAATGCCTCCTAAAAACCCTGCTCCAATAATATTTCTCCATTTCAAATCTTTTGGCAAAACACAAAGTCCTAATGCAACACCAATATATGAAAACAATAAAATCCCTATTGGTTTACCAAGTACAAGTCCTGCAATAATCCCCAAACTATTTGGTTGAAATAATCCGGTTTGCCAATTAGGTTGTACTAAAATACAAGTATTGGCAATGGCAAATAGTGGAAGGATAAAAAAAGCTACCGGCTTATGTAAAAAATTTTGAAGGATAAATGATGGCGACTTTTTCTCGCCAGTACCAAATGGAATTGCAAAAGCTAATAATACTCCGGTAATTGTTGGATGTACACCTGAGTTCCACATAAAATACCACATCAATAATCCTCCAATAAAATATGGAATCAGGTTGTAAACTTTTATTTTATTAAGGATAAGCAATACACCAAAAATTGCTAACGCGATAAATAAATTTAGAAATGCCAGCGATGATGTATAAAAAATTGCGATAATAATTATCGCGCCTAAATCATCGATGACTGCCAATGCTGTTAAAAACATTTTTAATGATGCCGTAACTTTATTGCCGAGTAGTGATAAAATGCCAATTGCAAATGCAATATCGGTTGCCATTGGAATACCTGCACCGGCTTGAGTTTTGGTTCCGAAGTTGAACAATAAAAATATTAATGCAGGAATAATCATTCCTCCTACTGCTCCAAAAATTGATAACGATGCTTTTTTAATTTCAGATAATTCGCCTTGATAAATTTCACGTTTTAATTCCAAACCAATGAGTAGAAAAAAAATGGTCATCAATCCATCATTGATCCAGTAAACAAAACTGTGATCATAAAATTCTGTATTCCAAATATTGATATAACTATTTTGCCAATGCGAGTTTGCAAGAGAAAGAGAAATTAAAGTTACGAAAACTAAAATGAGTCCTCCGGCTTTTTCACTTGCAAAAAATTCGTTAAAGAGTTTTGTTAATTTCACTTTAAATATTTTTGTTTAACTAATTTGAATCAAACAATATTAATTAAATCTCCAACTCAAAAAATAAAAATGTCAGAAGAAAAATCCTCTGACATTTTATAAAACTTGTTATGTCGAGCGGAGTCGAGACATTGCTGGTTTGAAACATTTTGCTTCAATGAAAACATAAGCCGTCTGACCTTTGGGTCTGACGACATGTAATTCTATCATCACTATTTTCAATAAAAAA
>CAIUEQ010000020.1 GCA_903898215.1 uncultured Bacteroidota bacterium
AGAAAAGTGGCTCAAAGATAGAAGTGAGTTGGAAGCATTTGTGAGTGAAGATCTCGCATGGCGCTATGTGCGCATGACTTGTGATACAATCAATAAAGATTTGGAAAAGGCCTATTTGTTTTTTGTAACTGAAATTGAGCCAAAAATTTCTCCTTTAAATGATCTGTTGAATAAGAAATTAGTTTCATCAAAATTTATTGATGAGCTGGATACCGACAAATATTTTATTTATCTGCGAAGCATCAAAAAAGAAATCGAAATTTTTAGAGAAGAGAACGTTCCTCTTTTTGCAGAAATTTCAACTGAATCTCAAAAATATGGTTCCATTATCGGAAGTTTAAGTGTGGAGATTGATGGTAAAGAATTAACCCTTCAACAGGCATCAAATTATTTAAAAGACCCTGATAGAAATAAACGTGAAGAAGCTTTCAAAAAGATAAATTCAACCCGGATGGAACATGCAGATGAGTTGGATGAATTGTTTAACAAATTAATTGCTCTTCGTCATAAAGTAGCTGTAAATGCTGACTTTACCAACTTTCGCGATTATATGTTTGCCGCAATGGGAAGGTTTGATTATTTGCCCGAAGATTGTTTTGCATTTCATGATGCGATACAAAAAGAAGTGATGCCTTTAGTGAAGAATTTTACAGAAAAACGCGAGCAGGAATTAGGTTATAAACTTCGTCCTTGGGATATGGAAGTTGATACAAAAAACCGTGCAGCTTTGGAACCATTTACAAGTGGTGCCGATTTGCTTGATAAAACTGTAAACTGCTTCAGAAAAGTTGACGAATATTTTGCTTGGTGTATTCAAACAATGGACAATATGGATCGCTTGGATTTGGAATCGAGAAAAGGAAAAGCTCCCGGAGGTTATAATTATCCGATGTCGGAAACTAGTGTACCTTTTATTTTTATGAATGCTGCATCATCAACACGAGACGTTGAAACGATGGTTCACGAAGGTGGTCATGCTGTTCATTCTTTTTTGAGCAAAGATCTTGAGTTAGCAGCATTTAAAAGCTGTCCAAGTGAAGTTGCAGAGCTTGCCAGCATGAGCATGGAATTAATAAGCTATGACGGGCAAGATGAGTTTTATAAAAACAAAGAAGATTTTAACCGTGCAAAAGAAGAACATCTTGAAGGCATCATCAAAATTCTTCCTTGGATTGCAACAATTGATAAATTTCAACATTGGATCTATACAAATCCAACACATACTATTGACGAAAGGAAAAAATATTGGGTAGAACTTAGCAAAGAATTTGGAACAGGATTAGTTGACTGGAGTGGTTATGAAAATATTCAAATGTATGGCTGGCAAAAGCAATTGCATTTGTACGAAGTTCCTTTTTATTATATCGAATATGGAATGGCTCAACTTGGTGCATTGGCAGTTTGGAGAAATTTTATTCACAACAAGCCAAAAGCTATCGAGCAATATAAAGCGGCATTAAGTTTAGGGTATACAAAAACTATCGGAGAAATATATAAAACAGCAGGTATAGAATTTAATTTCTCAGCTTCATATATTAATGAATTAATGGATTTTGTAAAAGACGAATTGAAGAAGTTGTAATTTGAGTTGAATTCATTGTTGGGTTAAGAATTTTTACGATACAAAATTTTTATTATCGGTAGAAAACAGGACAACAAAAACGTCTCGTCCAATCAATCGGTGTTTTGTTTTTGTCAAAACATAAATGATAGGAAATGCCTACGTTGAAATTTAAAAAACTATCGTATTTTTTGTCAAATGGAATTCCATCAAGATAGGCTGTTTCTGTGAAATTATGTTGGAAGGATATCAAATAATCTATTTTTTTTGACCCTTTAATTTTTACTTCAAATCCAATATGATTTGTGTAATAGGTAACATATCGAACAGAATGATTATCATTTTCCATGCTTTCTGATTCGCTTCTGGCCCTTAGGTATCCGCCTCCTGCAAATAAATATGGAATAAAATATTTGGGTTTATTTTCAGAGTTGACCAATTTTTGAATATTTAGATAAACGCTTCCACCCCATGTGTGATATTCAGTATTAAATTTAAATTTTTCTTTATAGGCTTCAATTGTATTTCCTGTTTCAGAATATTTTTCTCTGTCGGCATAACCGTTTCCCCATAAAATACCGGCTCCTGAGAATACACCAACACTTATCAATCTGCTGGGAGCGTACCGCAATGTAAGCGAAGAGTTCATCCCTGGTTGCGGAGAAACAGAACCGATTAAGAAACCACTTCCAACTTTTGCATCTAAAGTAAAGGTTGAAAATTGGGCAGAGGCATTTTGAATGATGAGTAAAGTGAAGACTAAAAGAAAAAAATATTTTTGGCGTTTTTGAAAAGTGAGGTTTTTCATAGCTTTAGGATTAAAATAATCAAAACTAATTGACACTAAATTACTACACAATGTTAAGGTGCTCTGAGCTTTGGTCAAAGTATAATGAACATAGAAAAGATTGATTTTAAACAGCTGTTAAAACAACTGTGGTAACTTGATTTATGACAAAAAAGAAGGAAGAGTATATTTTCTTGAATTATTTTCTAAAATAGGGGCAGCTGTGTCCTCTTGACCAATCGATATGGTTATTATTTTTGTTAAAACATATTTGGTAGGAGATGCCTGCAGAAAAACTTATAAAGTTGTCGAATTTTCCATCAAACGGTATTCCATCTAAATATGCAGTCTCTGTTAAATTTTCTTGAACAC
>CAIUEQ010000021.1 GCA_903898215.1 uncultured Bacteroidota bacterium
AAATTTTTCAATTAAGATTAAAAAGAAATTCGATCCTGAAAGAATGTTGTTCAAACTTGTATATGGAAAAAATGTGGTAAAGAGGTTGGAAGAATATATCAAGAGTGAACCGGTTGACATGATTGTGATGTCAACAACACAACGAATGGCCTACGAAAAACTTTTCGAAGGAAGCATCACCAAAAATTTTTCTTACCATACAAACATTCCATTAATGGTATTTCATCACAAAGAAAAAGCAGTTATTTTTTTATAATAAACAATACGATATGAAAACTTCATTTAAAATTTTACTTGCTACAGATTATTCTGATGCAGTAATGAATGCCGAACGATATGCATTTCAATTTGCCAAAAACACGGGCTCATTTATAAAAATCATTCATGTGTTTGCACCTCCATTGTCAATACCATATCAACAGTTTGATCCTTATACAGTCGACTATACTCCTTTCGAATATGAGATGGAAAAATTAGAGGATCATGCTTTAAAAATTCTTCGTTTATTAAAAATTGACCCTGAAGAAATTCATTACTCATGCGAAGTAAGAGAAGGTAATGTAACTTTACAGGTGGTAGAAGAAGCTAAAGAATCGGATGTTGATTTTATCATTACCGGAACACACGGAGCGAAAGGTTTTATTGATATTCTTTTGGGAAATACCGCATGGGGCATTATCAAAAAAGCCGATTGCCCGGTGTTGGCTTTACCCGAAGATGCTTTGTTTACTTCCGTTAAAAATATTGTGTTTGCCACCAATTATCGTTTAGGAGAAATTCCAGTGATCAATTATCTGGTAGAGATCGCTAAAATATTTGATGCCGAACTTACGTTGGTACATATTTCAAATTTTTCGGTTTCAAAACAATTTGAATTAAAATTATATGAAGATTTTAGGAGCGAAGTGAATACTCATATTTTCTATGAAAAACTAAATATAAAGTTAATTCATTCCGACAAAATTATTGAAGGGTTGAATGATTTTTGTTCAAGATCAAATGCAAATTGGCTGGTAATGTCGCCCGAAAAGCGTGACATTTTTGAAAAAGTTTTTGAACCTTCATCAAGCAAAACACGTAAGATGAGTTTTCACAGCAAAATCCCATTGCTGGCTATTCCCGATTTTTATAAGTTAAACAATAGCTCATTCTGGAAAAAATATGAGATTCAAAAAGTGCATGCATGATTTTACTTCATAAAAAAAGTCGTCCTTAGTTGACGACTTTTTCTATTTAATAAATGAATTTTTTATTTAAGAACTTCTCTCGAAATAACAATTTTTTGAACTTCTGAAGTTCCTTCATAAATCTGTGTAATTTTTGCATCACGCATCAAACGCTCCACATGATATTCTCTCACATAACCATATCCGCCATGAACCTGAACAGCTTCGGTGGTGATTTCCATAGCTGCTGTTGAAGCAAATAATTTTGCCATCGAACTAGCTAATGCATAATCTTTATGTTCATCTTTTAACCACGCAGCTTTTAAGCAAAGCAAACGAGCCATTTCAACTTGTGTGGCCATATCTGCCAACTTAAATTGTATAGCCTGATGGTTTTTAATTTCGGTGCCGAATGCTTTTCTTTCTTTCGAATATTTTATAGCAAGTTCCATTGCTCCGCTTGCAATTCCCAAAGCCTGAGAAGCTATTCCAATTCGTCCGCCTGCAAGAGTTTTCATCGCAAACTTAAATCCGAAACCATCTTCACCAATTCTGTTTTCTTTAGGAACTTTCACATCCTGAAACATGATAGAATGTGTATCGCTTGCGCGGATTCCCATCTTCTGTTCTTTCTTTCCAATCACAATTCCGGGACTGTTTTTTTCAACGATAAACGCGTTGATTCCTTTATGTCCTTTTTCAACATGCGTTTGAGCAATCACAATATAAGTATCTGCCGTATTCCCTGAAGTAATCCAGTTTTTTGTGCCGTTCATTAAATAATAATCTCCTTTATCTTCGGCAGTGGTACGTTGCGAAGTTGCGTCACTTCCTGCTTCCGGCTCACTCAATAAAAATGCGCCATGAATTTTTCCTGAAGCAAGAGGAACTAAATATTTCATTTTTTGTTCTTCGTTACCGAAGGTTTCAAGTCCCCAGCAAACCAAAGAATTGTTAACAGAAATTACCACCGAAGTTGAGGCATCTACTTTTGAAATTTCTTCCATTGCCAACACATACGAAATGGTATCCATGCCTGAACCTCCGTATTTAGGATCTACCATCATTCCCATAAAACCAAGCTCGCCAAGTTTGCGAATATATTCCAATGGGAATTTTCCCAATTCATCGCGCTCAATAACTCCGGGAAGTAATTCGTTTTGTGCAAAATCGCGTGCAGCTTGTTGTACGTTTAAATGCTCTTCGGTTAATTCAAAATTCATATCGTAAAAAAATTAATTATTATTTGAGAATCAGTTGCGCAAAATACTCATAAGGTTATCAATTTCAAATAAGGTTTGTCAGGAATAAAAAATTTCTACCCTTACATATTTCCCAACTCCATTTTACCGGAATCTTCGGCTTCTTTGAGTTTCATTATTTGATCAAGTGCATCAGGAACAACATCACTGCAAATAGTTAGGAAACTTCCTTTCTCAATATTTTTTATGGCAAAGTCAATGGCTTCAGTTTCTTTTCTGAATACAGTTACTTTTTTGTTTTTATCAACACTCGAAATTCCTTGTATGATCAAATCAATAATTTGCTGTTCAGTTTTTCCTCTTAAATTTTTATCCTGACGAATAATAATTTCATCAAACATTTCGGCAGCAACTGCTCCAAGTGCAATGGTATCTTCATCACGTCTGTCGCCAACACCGGCAATAACACCAACATGTTTTTTAGCGTTAACTTTTTTAAGCATATCGCCAATGGCATGAAATCCTGCAGCATTGTGCGCGTAATCAATCATCACATCAAAATTCTTGAAACGGAAAATATTCATTCGTCCCGGAGTTTGAACCGGACCCGGAATAAATGTTTGAAGTGAAACACGGATGTCTTCAATTTTAAAATTGCGAACAAACGCAGCCAATAAAGTTGGCAACACATTTTGAATATTATAGGTTGCTTTTCCTCCAAAAGTGAGCGGAATATTCACCACTTTTTCTACTCTAATTTTCCACGTGCCTTTGCAAATTGTTACATAACCGTTTTCGCAAATAGCACTCAATCCACCTTCTTTCATGTGCTTTTGGATGATGGGATTATTTTCATCCATGCTAAAATATCCGATCTTACATTTTAATCCTTCAGCCATTGCTGCGGTGTATTTATTATCGGCATTTAAAATGGCAAAACCTGTTGGCAACACACTTCCGGGAACAACAGCTTTTACACGTGCAAGTTGCTCGATGGTATCAATATCCTGAAGTCCCAAATGATCTTCATCAACATTGGTAACAATACCAATATCGCAATTATGAAATCCCAAACCCGAGCGAAGAATTCCACCACGGGCACATTCAAGAACGGCAAAATCAACAGTAGGATCTTTCAACACAAACTCTGCACTTTTTGGTCCGGTGCAATCGCCACGAACCATCAATTGGTTTTGAATATAAATTCCATCGGTGGTGGTATAGCCAACATTGTATCCTTCAGATTTTATAATATGCGCCATCAAACGTGTGGTGGTAGTTTTTCCGTTTGTTCCTGCAACAGCAATAATTGGAATGCGTGCCGAACTTGCCGGAGGATACAACATATCGATAACTGGCTCTGCAATATTTCGAGGTAATCCATTTGTTGGATCAATATGCATGCGGAAACCCGGAGCAGCATTTACTTCTAAAATTGCTCCACCATTTTCTTTAACAGGCTCCGTTAAATTTTCTGCCATGATATCAATTCCGCAAATATCCAAACCTATAATTCGTGCTATGCGTTCGCACATAAAAATATTATCAGGATGAACCATATCGGTAACATCAGTTGCTGTTCCACCGGTTGAAAGATTTGCTGTTGGTTTTAAAAATAACTCTTCACCTTTTGGTAAAATGCTGTCCAATGTCAACTCATTTTTGTTTAAAATATCTAAAGTAAATTCATCAACTTTTATGGAGGTTAAAGTTTTTTCATGGCCATATCCTCTTCGTGGATCTTCATTAACTTTATCAATTAGTTCATCGATGGTGCTAACGCCATCACCCATAACTGCAGCGGGTTTGCGAATTGCAGCAGCAACAAATTTATAGTTGATCACCAACACACGATGATCTTCACCGGTGATAAATTTTTCGACAATTACTCCGCGTGAATATTTTTGTGCAGCTTCAAAACCACGCACTGCATCTTCCCAATTTCTTAAATCTGTTGTAGCACCTTTGCCATGGTTTCCATTTACAGGTTTTGTAACTGCAGGATAACCGATGCTGTCAATTGCGGCTTGCAAACCTTCTTCGCTATAAACGATTCTACCTTTTGGAACAGGGATATCAGCAGCATCCAATAAACTTTTTGTCTCTTCTTTATCGCAGGCAATATCAACTGCAATACTTGATGTAGTGCTTGCAATTGTGGCACGAATTCTTTTTTGATTTTTTCCATAACCCAATTGCACAAGCGAATGTTTGTTTAATCGGATATATGGAATTCCGCGATGTACAGCTTCGTCAACAATACATCCGGTACTTGGTCCTAAACGTTCTTCTTCGCGTATCTCGCGCATGTTCTGAATGTCTTCCGCTAAATCATATGTTTGTCCTTCAATCAATGCTTCACAAATTCTTACAGCAGCTCTTGCAGCAAATACTCCGGCCTTTTCTTCCATGTAGCTAAACACTACATTATACACTCCCGGTTTTGAAGAGCTTCGTGTGCGACCAAATCCACAATCCATTCCCGCAAGTGTTTGTATTTCGAGAGCAATATGTTCAATCACATGACCCATCCACGTTCCTTCATCCACACGTTTAAAAAATCCGCCATCGCATCCTTCAGAACAACGATGTGAATACATACTTGGAAACATTTTTTTCAGACGTTCACTAAAACCATCAATTTTATTCGAGGGCCTTTCTTCCATTTCTTCTAAATCAAGTCTCATCTGAATAAGCTTGTGTCTCCATATCGACCAATAATTTGGTCCACGCATTACTTTTATTTCTATAACTTTCATAGCAGTTGAGGTTAAAATGGATGCTGTTTTATACTTGTTTCAAAACTAATTTTTATATTTTTGAGTCTAAATATCGGGAGCGTTTAAAACTTTTTTTTTTTGAAAGATGTCAGATTTTATCTTTGCCCACCAAACAATATTAAATAATAAACATTGGAAATACCAAAAGGAAAGCTGATTTCGATTGGCGGAGCAGAAGATAAAGGAACAGATTTAGAACAAGGATTCGTTCAACGTAATAGATTAAATTTTTTTGAACTCGGAATATTAAAGCGCATTGTTGATGAAGCTGGAGGTGTGGATAAGCGCATTGAAGTGATTACAACAGCCTCATCAATTCCCGAAGAAGTTGCCGAAAATTATTTAACAGCATTCGGAAAAATTGGTTGTACAAATGTTGGTACAATGAATATTCGTAATCGTGAAGAAGTTGCCATACCGGATTATATTGAAAGAATAAAAGCGTGTAATGTGGTAATGTTTTCGGGAGGAGATCAACTTCGCCTCACAAGTATTTTTGGTGGCACAGATATTTATCAAATCCTTCACGACAGATTAATTGATGAAGAAGGCTTTGTAATTGCAGGTACAAGTGCCGGTGCAATGGCAATGAGCAATACCATGATTTATCAAGGGAAAAGCGATCTCGCCCATTTAAAAGGCGAAGTAAAATTAACAACAGGTTTAGCTTTTGTTGCAAACGTTATTATCGATTCGCATTTTGATAAACGCGGAAGATTTAACCGCTTGGCGCAAGCTGTGGCAAGCAATCCGCAATGTACAGGCATTGGACTAGGTGAAGATACTGGAGTAATAATTACCAAAGGAAATCATTTGGAAGTTGTTGGAAGCGGTGCTGTTGTTATTGTTGATGGAAAAGATATTAAACATTCGAATATTACCGATGTGCAAATTGGTGAACCTATTTCGGTAGAAAATATTCGTGTAAATATTTTGGTAAGAGGAAATGGATTTATGTTAAAAGAAAGAAAATTTTTGCAAAACGTTAATCAGATTGAAGTGATTAATTTATAATATAACTTTTAGCGCGGAAGGGAAAATGGTTATACCGTTTTCCCTTCCGCCCTTCACAAACCTGATGAGTTTGTCCTTCCGAGTGAAGAGAGGAATCTGTTCTAATTCTAATCGGGAAAATGAATTTACTTTTTTTATGAGTAGTTTTCTCACTAGGTTCGAAATGATATTCACATGTTGAATAAGGGCGGGCTTTACGCGACTTACTTTTTTTATCGCGTGTCATTCTGAACGAAGCGAAGAATCAAAAAAACTAAAACTAATCAGATTTATATAAGAGGGAGGTAATAACTATAACTCCGTTTCCGGTAGACTCCAGGCTGTATTCATACCAACGTATATTATTTTCACCAAAAGTGATCCTCTCGGTGAAATTAATTTTATTAGTAGTTGATTTACATAAATGAAAGAGTTCAAAAAATTTTGTTTTTTCAAGTTCAGGAACTAAATCTTTTAATGATCTATTTAAATAACTTTTTTCAAAACCAAGTTGCGTAATGTCATTGTATAAAAAAACAAAATTGAAATCTAAAATAAAAACATATTTTGGGTTAGGGGTTTTAGTATACACTGTGGTTGACAAATTTGTTAATTCAACATTTGCACTCATATAAACACCATCCTTAAGTACAGGTTTTAAATACCTGTTTAGGTAGATCTCTTCACCATCTTTACGAATATAACGACCTACAGAATCATAAATGCTTTTCCCTTTTTTTAATTCTTCTATTTTATCTTTAACAAACATTTTAGTGTTTCTATCCAATAGGGTTAAAATGCTAATTCCAACTAGTTCCTCTTTTAAATATTGAAGGGCGTTAGCAAAATGTTCATTGCAATCAATAATTATTAAATGTTCATTAGTTGAATATGTTAATTTACCATCGTCATTTTTTTGATTCTTGGCAAGATTCATTGAAAATTCAATTGCAAGTTGCCAGCTTTCAAAACCTATGTATTCTGCAATTACATCCAGCGTTCTGAGTGTTGGTTTAGAACCTTCATTTCTTAAATTAAATATCCTTAAAAGTGTAGTTGCGCTAATATTGCTGCCGATGTTTTTATTAATATCACGCGATAAGCTTTCGCAATCTTTTGGATAACGAATTTTCTGGCCGAATTTCTGTTGGATTTTTTCTAATATTATTTCTGGAACCATCTTTTAATTTATTAACTTGGCTTTACCAGTGTATCATAAACTCATACGATATATTCTCGCAAATTTAATAATTTCTTGAACTTTTGTTTTTTTTATGATTTTTTGTTTTCGCACTTTTAAAATGTTTTTTTTACAAAACCAACTAT
>CAIUEQ010000022.1 GCA_903898215.1 uncultured Bacteroidota bacterium
AATTTTAAATAATTCAATTATATAAATAATATAAAATGTTACTATCTAGAAAAAATGATATAATCATAGAGGATTTATTCTCTGTAGTTGAATCTTCAGCAACATCTGCTAATTTATCTCAAAGGAGATTATCGTATTTAGGCGTTAAATCAAATAAAGAAGGAAAAGCGTCCGAACATATTGTTCCTTTTTTTCTTGAAACATTCGAAATAAAGAGAACAAAATTGACTAATAGCATTTCAAATGTTATTGTTGAGTTAGATAATTTAGCTCTTCAAATTGATAAAGTGATTGATGATTCCAATGTTAAAATAACAGGAACTCCAACTTTTGAAAATTTCAAAAATTTAGAAAATAAAATCATTGACTGTTTTAGTCCTTTAGTAGGTCAACCTGGATTGGAATCTTTGATAATAGATACTTTGAAAAGTGTTAATATTAGTTTTAAATTCAATACAACAAGAAGACATTTGATTTATAATTTTAACAAAGGCGTTTCCTATTCAGGGTGTACAACTTTTTATCTTTTCCCTCTAATTAGTTACTTAGGTCTTCAAAGCCCAAATCATTTTGACGTTAAGCATGTTTTTTCGCTAATTTCAAATTATATTCAAATATTGGATGACTATATTGATGTATTTGATGATATAAATTTAAAAATTGTTACGCCTGTAACTAAACGACTTCAAGAGATTGAGAATCGAGAAAAAATTATTAATACTGGCCAAAGTTCTCTTGAAATTTTAACAAGTGATGTTATATTTAAACTTAGAGATTACTTAGATGAAATTGAAATTGAAATTACGAGAATTCGAGGTAACAATAAAAATAACAATGTATTTCTAAATAACTGGCATAAGTTTCATGATGATTTCTCAAAAGTTTTATTTCCACTCACTCATTCTTTGATTGAAGATTTAAATTACTTACAAAAGATACACGAGATAACCCCACCTTTCATTTGTTATGTAAGCTAATTTATAAAAAATATGTTTTTTAAAAATCTACATGACCCACCAGAATTTACATCTTTTAAAGTATTTCAATTTTTAGGATATTTCATTGGAGGAATAGGACCAGTAATTATATTTTTAATGTTTGAGATGCTTGGGATGGATCAAAATATTATTGATGGAAAATATATAAGCAGTTTTATGTTTTTTGCACTATTAGGTGCAATCATTGGTTTTATTGCTTTTTACATAGAACACAGTTACTCAGAAAAGCATATATTATTTAAAATCTTTTTTCTTACTCAAGCAATTTTCAGTATTTTATTAATTCACTTTCTTGTTTTATATTCTGGCGGCCCAAAATCAAGTGTATTTGCACTCTCTTATTTGTATATACCAGCAGTAGTTGGTTTTACTTATGGTAAAGGGATAAATTTAACAGGGGCAGTTATTGCTCTGTGTATTAGTTATATACTTTGCTTGTTTTGGCTGACAGAGCAACAGGACATGTTCAAATCTGTAGTTGTTTCTGGTAAAGAATTTGTTAGAATAAGCCCAAAGCCAATTGGTTTTTTGTGGAACAATTCTGATAAGTGGATATATTTTATTGTTTTCTTAATTCAAATTATGGTTACAAAAGCTATTGCTTCTAAAAGAAAGGAAAAAAATAAAATAAATCTTAATTTAGAGACAACTGCTGAAAACGATAAAAAAAATGATTACGACAACTCAAAATAATTTTAAGAATTTTTTCAAATCATCATCTTGGGGCTGGTGTTTATTTGATTTTGCCAATTCTATTCCGGCTGTAATTGGGGGAATTTATTTTGCAAAATGGTTTACGGAAGATGTTGGTGCAAGTTCTATCGCATTTAATTTGCTTTTTTTTGTTTCAGCAATTGTTATTATTTTATCTGGGAAATGGGTTGGCAAAAGAATTGATACTGACGGTTACAAATTTTGGATTAAGTTATCGTCTGGAATTACTTTCATAGCAATTTTCTCTTTATTTTTGACCAGCCAATTTCTTCCGAAGGTAGTTATTCTTCCAATATCGTTTCTGTTTTTTGTTATTTTCCTTTTTGGTTATCAGGTTAGCAGGATTTGTCATAATGTATATTTGCGTGGAGTAATTCCTGAAGAAATACAGAGTAAAATGTCAGGACTTGGGACTGCTGCAAATTGGGCAGGTTCCATTACTGGTATTGGACTCACAATACCAGTAATTATGGTAAATTCAGGAACTCTTGGAAGAGAATTAACTTTCCTAGTAGCATCAATCGGATATGGAATACTAACTCCAATTTCTTTATATTTTATGTTTCTTTCTAAGCCAAATTCTAATTTAACCTTATTAGCACAAAATCAAGAAAAAATTACTTGGAAATCCTTACTTTCATCAATTGGTATTTTACTATTGATTTATCTTCTTCTGTTCGATGTTATGGCTACTGTACAAAGAAATCTTCCTCTATATCTTTCACAAATATTTAAAATGCCTGATAATACCCAAGCTTTAGGATTTTTATTAATACTCTTTTCAGCCATGGTTGGCGGATTTTTGGCAGCAAAAAGCGTACAATATAAAAATTCAAAAGCTTGGCTCATTAGAAGTTCATTATTATTAGCATTTTCAATCATGTTAATTACAATTCATAATAATGTGACATTATGGATAGCTTTTATAACTGCTGGGTTGTCTTACGGAATTATGGAGTCTTCAATTCGAGTAAATTTTATGGGAACTTTTTCACCAGTTAAAGCCGGAGAAAATTTTGGTATTCTTGCTGTTGTTGAAAGAACCTCTGGAGTAATTGGTCCACTAATTTGGATTATTCCGTTTACCATTTTTTCTGATAACAATAATTCATATATTTTTTCAATGTATCTGATGGCTTTAATATCTTTTGTTGCCTTTTTGCTTCTGTTTTGTATAAAAAAAGTTAAACATTTATAAAAACCCCGAATTTTTTCTTTTAAAGAATATTAATTTGCGATTTGTTGATTATGGACCACAATGTTTAACTCGCCTTCTACTAATATTAGACAACATTACTAAAACAGAAATAATTTAACCCCAAGGAATAAATTAATGGTAATTTTTGCTATTTCCCACTCGCCCATTAGGCAAAGGTAGTCGTTTGCTATGTGAGAGTAAAGGTTAAAGTGAATTTTAAAAAAACAATTTTCAATTTTTTGAACTGAAAAAATTCTTTTCTCAAAAACCTTGACTATCACTCCGCAAACCCTCAAATGGTTGCCTATCGGTTGAGTATGGAAGTGTGTGTTTATTATATTTAAAATTCACTTCATCTTACTTTAGCTAAATTTATTTTCAATTCACTCCCCTAACCAAAAATTTATTTATAATAATGTTCTATTAGGAATATATTTTTAAATTTACAAAGTTTTGTATTTGGAAAAATATATCTATCAAATTTCTTTTAAAATTAAATTGTAATAACTAAAAAAATGAAATCATGAAAAGAAAAAAATCAACCACAAAAAGATTGGGAATTGTTGTACTTATTTTAATTGCCCAAGTTTACGCAAACTCATCTTTTAGTCAGGCAATGTTTCAAAAAACATTTGGCACTCAGAGTGATGAAATTGGCACATTTGTAATTCTTGATAATAAAGGAAATTACGCAATTACAGGTCATCATTTTAATCAGAACAATAATAGTAGAGATATACTGCTATTGCAACTTGATTCATGTGGCAATCAGAATTTTTCGGAACTTTATGGTGGTAAAAAAGATGATATTGGAATGTGTATTCAGCAACTTTCCACATCTGATTATATTATTGCAGGAACTACATATAGCTATGGTATAGGACAGGATGATCAATATTTAATTAAAACCAGTAATACAGGAACTCCTATTTCTGGTGTAAGTGTAGGAGGTGTTAATAATGAAAATAGTGAGTATTTAGCAGTAGATAATAAAAATGAAGTTGTAAAAATTGGTAGTACAAATTACGATACCTTAAATCGGAAATCAGATATTTATGTAACTTGTACTAATTCTGCCGGAGGTTTAATGTGGACACGAACCTATGGTGGAAAGAAAGATGACTACGGCTTTTCTATAAAATATACTCCTGTAGATAGTGGATATATTCTTGCGGGTTCTACAAGAAGCTATGGTGCGGGAGGATTGGATGCCTATATAATTAAAATAAATAAGGTAGGTGGTGTTATATGGGCAAAAAGCTATGGTAGTAAATATGATGATGAAGCCTTTGATATTACCTTGTGTAAATCGGGAGGATATGCCTTTACTGGTAGAACAAGAGATACAATTTCAAAAGATTCAAGTGGAATTACTTTAAGTAATAATGTATATGTTGTGAGAATTAATAATAATGGCGGAGTAATCTGGACAAATTATTATGGAGGAAGTAAAGATGAACAAGGAGAAGCAATTATTGAATGTGCTGATAGTAGTACTTTAGTTATTGCCGGAAATACTTATAGTTTTGGTGCAGGAAATTCAGACGGATATTTATTAAAACTACAAAGTAATGGGAATATGATTTGGGGTAAAGCTTATGGAGGAAGTAAGGAAGAGGCTTTTTATTCTGTTGTACACACAAGAGATAATGGTTACTTTACTGTAGGTAAAACTAACTCTTTTGGTAGTGGACTAAATGATATTTATACTGTAAAGACAGATATAAATGGTAAATCAGGATGTTATGAAAAGGATGGAGGGTTACAACATAAAGCTTCGGGAGTCAGTGATACACTTTATTCTATTACTCAATTCGGACAACCTGATAAAGGCTTTAAGGCAGATTCAGTCTTCTTTTACGATACTATTTTATGTTCTACCTGTAAGATAGATTCAACAGCAGATTCAGCAAAATATTTCCGCGGAAGTAATATACATTCTTCAACAGGAACAAATTCTGATATTTCTTTATTTCCTAATCCTGCTAAACAAAACATTTTTGTGAAATCTTCTTTTGATCTAAAAGAAAATTATGAGTTGGTGATAATAAACAATTTGGGAGCAACTGTTTTCAGAGAACAATTGAGTGGAAGCGAAATAAATTCAGGGAAATTGATTGATATAAACAAACTACCAAATGGTATATACCAGCTTATAATACAAGGAAATTCTATAAAAACGAAGAAGTTTATTGTTACACATTAATTAGTTCTCTTTAATTTTTGGATAAAAAAACAATATTTATGAAATCATTAATAAAAAACAAGTATGATTTCCTAAAACTTTTTGATAAATTTATCAGTGAAACTAATAACGGAAAGAGAGTTCAGAAAAATGGAAAAAGGATCAGAGCATCAAGCTTGAAAAACTATTTCTACTTACGAAAATTACTTTTTGATTTTTCTTCTGACAAAAATTTTCCATTACATATATCTTCTTTAAATAGCTTAAAGAAACGTGAAATACAATCTGAAAAGAAATACTGGAAATCATTTTATAAATCATTTAGTGATTATTTATACGATGACCTGAATTTATTTGATAATTATGTAGGTAGCTGTATGAAACGTTTAAGGGCATTTTTTAATTATCTGAATGATGAAAAAGAAATGAGTGTTGGTAATTTCCATAAAGGGTTTTTTATACAATCAGAAGAAATAGAAATTATAACTTTATTACCGGAACAATTAAATTTTCTAATTTTCGATAAAGAATTTGAAAATAATTTACCAGAGCATTTGCAAAGAACCAAAGATGCTTTTACTTTTGGATGTACTGTAGCTTTAAGAGTTTCAGATTTATTTAAAATTACTTTTTCAAATGTAGAAAAAGTGAACGATAAAAATTATTTAAAAGTAATTTCACAAAAAACAAGTACTTTTACCCGTGTGCTATTACCAGACTATGCAGTAGATATAATAAATAAATACAGGAGTAATAAAAGTTATATTTTCCCAATGATTTCAAAAAATCGGTTAAACATAAATATTAAATTATTAATTGAACGAACGAACTGGACTCATGAGCATATTAAGATAAGACATAAAAGGGGTATCCCTGTAATGGTATATAAAAACACCAACAACAAAGAACATTATCGCTTTTGCGATCATATTACAAGCCATACCATGCGTAGAACAGCAATAACTACTATGCTTTGTCTAAATATGCCTGAAAACTTTGTACGTAAAATATCAGGCCACGCACCTAACAGTAAAGAGTTCTTTAGGTATGTGCAGCTTTCGCAAAAATATATGGATAGTGAATCAGAAAAAATGTTTGACCTTCTAAAAACTAAAAAACTGATTTGCCAGTAATATTTTACGGGTAATTATGAATGAAAGAGTGATGATTTTTCGCGTTAAATAATTGTATTTGCATTTTGAAGGATAATGTATTTAATTGAAAATAAATCAATAACTAAATCAGATTACTATCCGTTTGGTGC
>CAIUEQ010000023.1 GCA_903898215.1 uncultured Bacteroidota bacterium
ACACCCATGCTGCGTGCATTATATTCGCGGGTGGAACGAATTGCAGTTGCCATGTTCACAGTTGAACCAACCACAACTTTATATTTTGGTTTTCCCTTTTTATCTTTAAATATTTTATGGTACTGCAAACCATAATCAAAATAAAAATCGCCATAATAGTTATTGCTTGTTTCTTCAATATTGTACAAATTATAGCTTGGGTCGATATAAATTGACTTCACTGTTTTTGATTGCCCCCATAGATACGAAAGGTTTACACCAAAAGACAGATCTCTGAGTAATGCAATACCGGTACCTAAATAAACTTTTGAAACACCACCTTTTCCAACTGTTTTCTCATTTGCAGGAAAATGATATCCTGAAGCATTTGACACATCAATATCTGAAGAAACATTATAACCAACGCTACTATAAGGCTGTAAACCAAAAGCAAGTGCCCATCTGAGTTTTTGTGAAAGCGGTATCCCAACATTTAAATACCCGTATGAATAATTATCGATGCTGCTGCTATTTGTTTTATCACTAATAGTGCCCAAAGTGTATTTGAAACCCGCTTCGAAAACGGTGTATTTTAAACTTCCGTATGATGCAGGATTTTGAGAATTAATATCACTTGGCCTTCTGAAGCCTTGTGAACATTGACCTAATGCACTTTGCAAGGCATTCCCTCCAAATTGTAAATCACCAATTCCTATTGCCGAATATGGCGATTTAGTAAGATTCTGAGCATGAACACACAAAGCTGTTGCACTAAAAAAAGCAAGAAGCCTGAAGGCTTTATTTAACATTGAATGAAAGTATTTTATTTAAACCGTAAAGCACCAAATAAGGAGCCGCAAATATGTTCCTTTTTATGTGTTTATCAAATAATATAGAATCTCCTCCGCAAGTAATTACCTGTATAGCACCATATCGTTGAACATAACGGCTTATTGTTTCATTTATTTCGCTGAGCATTCCGTAAAATGCACCTGACAACATTGAGCTTTCGGTTGTGTTGCCGACAAATTCATTAATTTCTGAGAAAAAAAGTTGTGGTAACTTTTCAGTAAAGTGATGCATTGCATTTAATCTCATTTGCAAACCCGGTGAAATTGCTCCTCCAAAGTATTCAGCATCACTGGAAATAAAATCGTAGGTAATGCAAGTTCCTTCATCGATCACCAAACAATTCGTATTTGAAAAAAAATGAAGTGCGCCAGCTATAGCTGCAACCCTGTCCATTCCTAGTGTTTCAGGAGTTTTGTATTTATTGGTAAAAGGTAATCTGGTTTGATGGTTTAATTTGACAAAATGTGTTTCATCGCTCAATAATTTTTCGAGCTCAATGATTTCATTTCCAACACAACTTAAAATAGAATGTGTAATGGCATTTTTTTTAACAATATTTTTTAAAGCGTGGATTTCATTTTTCTCAAACACAAAAATCTCCTGTAAAATATCATCGAAGAAAACTCCGGCTTTAATTTTTGTATTACCAATATCAACAGTTAAATTATTTACCATGAGGAAACCGCAAGAAATAATATCCCGATAAATAATCCAAATGAAGCACCCACTCCAAAACCAAAATTACTCCATGCTTTATTTG
>CAIUEQ010000024.1 GCA_903898215.1 uncultured Bacteroidota bacterium
CCTTCTTCAAATGGACCAATCTCGAGAAAATCCGTTCTCTTTAATTTGGTTAATTCATAGTAATATAAATTATTAGTACTACTAATTAATTGCCAACCCGACTGTTCAATATAGCCGAGCATAGATCTTGAGTCATCCTTATGAATATTATCAGAGGAAACATTTTTGAGTATGCCCGACATCCCCAAAATAATATTTACACTGCTACGGATGTTATGACTGTTTATTAATCGGGCTAACTCATAAGTAGAATTATCGGAATAATTTTTTACCTGTTCTTTTATTTTATTAATTTTTAGAAACCGGGCCTCAACACTTGTAATAACTTCATCTATACTAAAAGGTTTTTTAATATAATCCTCAGCACCAAGGTTCATTCCTTTTCTTTCGTCTTCTCTATCTGATTTAGCGGTAATAAAAATAACAGGGATATGGGAAAAGGCTGTTTTGTTTAACTGGTCAATAAAATCGTACCCGTCACTTTTAGGCATCATGATATCACATAAAATAATATCGGGCTCAACACTAATTGTTTTTTTCAAACCCTCTATTCCGTCTGACGCTTCATAAACTTCATAGTTGTTTAAAGTTAGAATTTCGGCTAGGTTACTTCTTAATCTTTTTTCGTCATCAATAACCAATATTTTACGCTTCATTGTTTTGTTTTGTTTAATCAGTATTAAGATAAAGACAAACATTTTTTATTATACAACATTATGGCTTTATTTTACCATTAAATAGTAAAAAAACTCAATAGTTTATAATATAGCAGCAAAGCGTAAATAAAAATGTTGATTTTAAAGGGTGTAGAAGGGTTGTTTCGAAGGGTCGTTTTTATGAAACTAAAATTAATTGTTTTCAAAAGAATGCTTAAAATAGAGGTTCTTAAAGGTTAAACAAAAAAAAAGACGAATTTGTTTTATGAAGAAAAGCTTCATCAAGATAAAATTCTGTTTAAGCTTTTTAACAAAATTCTGTTTAAACTTTTAAACTAAAATTAATTTAATAGTTTAACAAAATGCCGAAACGTGTTTTTACTAAAAGAGTAAAAAACAAAAAATTAATCGCAGTTAGTCACCAATTTATTTAAGTGAATTATTTTTTGAGAAGGCAACTTGGTTTCGATACTAGCGCCATCATATAAATAGATGTTTCGGTGTTTAATATTGCAGGCATTTAAAAGTGTTCCGCTGGCAATATGTATGTCATTTGTTTCAACAGGAGGAATTGGCATATTCCAGTTTCCACAAGTACTGCAATTTTTGTTTACGGGAGAAACAGACCATGATGCTCCGATAGGAATATAGCAACCCATTCCAAGGCTATATATTCCGTTAAGAAAATGGCGGGTATCAATGGTTATAATTAATATATTATTCGCTCTGTCAATCGATCGGTTTACGTCTGTTACCCGGTATATTGTGTTTTCATTTTCAGGTTTTACAATAAGGGCATAATTATAAATATCGGCATAACGATCGTTGATATTCAAATAGGTTAAATTAAAAGAGAAGGATGCGAATTGAACACATTCGGTAGCAACACTATCAAAATTAATTTTCCATTTTTGATCAATAATAAGCGACAATCCTTTGATGTTGTTTTCGACTTTATTTATGTTTTGTAAATCGTAAGGAACAACTTTAAGAGTTGTTTTTTTTAAGAGGATTTTTTGATCAATTAAAGTATTAGAGATATTTAAATTTAAGCCCGGAGTTAAACAATAAGCGATAACAAATGAGCTATCCTTTTTTACAATTTGAGCATTTGCAAAAAAGGAAATAAAAGTAAGAATGATAATCGAACGAAAGGCATTAAACATTTATCAAAATTAATGCTGTGTTTATTCGGGACTTTGCGTTTTTTAATCAAATACTTGTATAATTAAAGCAGCTCAAATGGCGATTAAATTTAAAAGGTTGAACAAATAATCTCTTCAAGCTATGCTTTATTTGTCAGGATGTTATACCACACAATTATTAGGGTTTTAAAAATTTATAATAACCAATCGCCAATTTGGTTAAGGAAAAGTTTGGTTTCTTCGTTTAAGTGGAAAAGCGTAAAAGAAACAGTCGTAAAAGAAAAGTTAAATGCGAGTCAATTTGAGAACAGTGAAATTGCAGGAAATTCGGCTACAGCTATCCTTAATTTTTTCACCAATCAAATTAAAAACAAACAGTTAAACTCGTGGCTATACTATTCGATGGGAAACGTTAACAGGCCAAGCATTTATATTGGAAGAAATGATCTTTTCCAAATGAACGAATGTTATGTTGTTCATTTTTTTAAGGGAAAAGTAGTAAGCGCAAAAATCAGCATTTATAAAAACTCCAACCAAAACCATTATCAAGCTTTGCATCAGAAAACAAAACTTTTTTTTGAAATGCTAAATAACAAAATGGGTTTTATGTGCCCTTCAGGCAAAATGATAAAAGTTGAAAACAGCGATTCAGAATTGTTGCTAACTGTTACCGGTATTTAGTAGGCTAAAAAGCAAACAAAGTTTCACTCTCATTTCTCTCTATTTCAAATCAAGCGCAATAATTTTTTAAAAGACTCTCAAAGATATTTTTTGATTTCGAAACAAACATAGCACCATTATGGTTTGTTATTATTCTTACAAAAAGCACAAATTTTTAAATGCAAATTTTTAAAATTATTGATTAATAACGTGTAATATTTGCGGCTACAAAACGCATAATGAATATTTAACCAATGAAAGCCGATTTTTATAAAAGTGTCATCTCAAAATTATCTCATGCCTATTTAAACATTAGCACAGACGGCAAAATAAATGAGTGCAATGAAGAGGCTCACATAATTTTGGATAAACCGAAAAGTGAAATTATCGGTAAGTATATTTATGAACTTGGTATCATAAAAAAGGACGAGTTCCAGAAAATGATGGAAGAGTGTATCGAGCAAAAAACACATTCTGTTCAAATTAATTTTGAGAACAAAGCAGGTACAAAATATCATTTTGAATTACAGTGCACATTGTTTGAAAAGGAATCGGAAAAATCAATCGTAATTATTTTAAGCAATACAACCAAAGAGTTTGAACATTCGAACGAACTCGAGTTTATGAATAGTGTTTTCCTGGAAACAATTGACAATAGTTACAGGGGGTTAGTGATCATAAAAAACGAAGGCGATATTTTATACGTAAACAACAGGTTTCTGAAATTTTTTAATGTAAAACAAAAACTGGTTGGACAAAAGCAGAGTGCTCTCGATAATATTATCAATGAATTATTAATAGAGTCAGAAACTTATAAAACTTTTATTGAAAGATGTTATAAAAACAAAATTGAAATAGGTGGATTTGAGGTGGAATTTAATGATGGAAGAGTATTTATACTTTCCTACGAGCCGGTAAAACAAAACGGGAGTGTGGAGGCACATATATTTTTTTATAACGATATTACCAATGAAGTTTTAGCAAAAAGGCAGGTTGTTTCTCAAAAGTTATTTTATGATAAAGTAATTGAAGATATGCCAATTGAGGTTGTTATTTTAGATGCAACTGACTTAAGTATTGTAAAAGCAAATACCAAAGCTTTAGAAAACCAAAATCAGTTTATCTGGAATTCAAACGAAAAAAAAGGTTCTTATATTTTCAGGAGTGGAGAAGAAAAGTTGAGCAAAACGGAGCAACTTATCAATAAAAGTATTGAAGATAAAAAGCTGATCATTTATGATGACCTAATAAAACAAGACACAGGTGTTGATAAGCATTATCGCAGGTATATCAGCCCTTATATAGTTGACGGTGAAACAAAATTTGTAAGCGAATTTGGAGTTGACCTTACAGAGATTATTGAATCAAAAAACAAATTAGAGAAATCGGAATCAAACATGAAGGCATTAGTAACTTCATTGGATGATATTGTTTTTGAATTAAGCATAAATGGCAATGTTCAACAAATATGGACAAACGAAAAATCGAATTTCAGTATATCATTTGAAAAACTTTATGGCAAAAGTGTATTTGAAATAATTGGTGTTGATTATTCTAAAACCTTTAAACCGCTTTTTGAAAATTGCATAGAAAATCGCACCACCGAATATTTCGATTATAAAGGATTTGATAAATATTATTTGGCAAAATTAAGTCCGATTATTTTAAATAATAAAGTGGAAAGCGTTTCCATACTTGTGAAGAATATTTCAGAACAAAAAAGGCAGGAAAAATTATTAGCAGAGAGTGAAGCCAAATATCGTTTAATTTCTGATCAGACAATCGATCTTATTTCAATGCATAATATGCAAGGTGATTTTACTTTTACATCCAGCTCGTACGAATATATTATGGGCTACGAGCCAAATGAGCTAGTGGGAGAAAGTGCCTTAAAAATAATTCCACCTGAATATCATCATCAGATTATCGAATCGCTTCAAATTTTATCTAAAGAAATCCCTACTGATATTAGAGAATTTTGCATCACAAAAAAAGATGGAACAATTATTTTTGTTGAGGGAAGAGCCAAGGCTATTTTTGATGAAAACGGAAATGTAACTTCCTGCCAAGTTGTGTGCCGTGATATCAGCAAACGCAAAGAAGCACAAGAAGCAGTTAATAATGCGCTAATAAAAGAGAAGTCGTTAAACTTAATGAGAACAAAACTCGTTTCTACCGTTTCTCACGAGTTTAGAACACCCCTTTCAACTGTATTATCAAGCACCGAACTTATAGAGTTATATTTAAAAAGAAATGATGGCGACAGAGACAAAAATATCATTAACCATTTAAATGTAATTAAAGAAGAAGTGGAGAGGATTACCCGATTGATGAATGATGTTTTGCATTTAACAAAAGAGGATTCAAATAAAACAACATCCAAGATAGAGGTTTTTAATATGTCGGAAATTTGTTTGAAAGTGATAGAGAATAGTTTTTCAAATATTAAAGATGGAAGAAAAGTTATTTATGTAAAACCAGTTCAAAATTTAATGGTAGAAGGAGACATGAATCTGATAGCATACTCTCTAAATAATTTATTAAATAATGCATTCAAATATTCGGAAGGAAGAGGAGATGTTGAACTTGTTTTGGAGAAAAAGGGTGACGATGTTTTAGTAAAAATAACCGATAAAGGAATAGGTATTCCGGAAAGCGATATCCCATATTTATTCAATACTTTTTATCGTGCCAAAAACACAGATGGCATACCAGGAACAGGCTTGGGGCTGATGATTGTAAAAACATTTATAGAAAGAAACAATGGAGAAGTAAGCATTGAAAGTTTTCATAATAAAGGAACTACAGCAACCATTCGTTTACCGTTATACTTGAATGTATAATATTGGATTTTAGGCATCCACAACCTGTAACAATAAAATTTTCTAAAAAAAAACCTCACAAATAAATTGCGAGGCTTTAAGTTTTATAAGTTGTTACAATTAGAATCTTTCAAATGCATTGAAGAAGAAACTTGCTTCACCTGCTGCATTTTCATCACTGTCTGAACCATGAACTGCATTTGCTTCAATTGATGTAGCATATAAATTTCTGATCGTTCCAGCAGCAGCATTTTTAGGATCGGTTGCACCAATTATTTCTCTGAAATCTAAAACTGCATTGTCTTTTTCTAATACCATCGCTACGATAGTTCCTGCTGTCATATATGCAACAAGGTCGTTAAAGAAAGGACGTTCTCTGTGTATACCATAAAACTCACCGGCAATTTCTTTGCTTAGTTTGGTGTATTTCATCGCAACAATTTTAAATCCTTTGCTTATGATGTGATCGATGATTTTTCCTGTGTGACCGTTAGCAACTGCATCCGGTTTAATCATTGTAAATGTTATTTTTCCGTTCATGGTTATTCAATTATTTTGGCGCGCAAAAGTATGTAATTGAAGTTTATAAATTGCAATTGGGTAAAAAATTAAGGCATATGTGTAGTCGGAACATAAGTTATAGCAAACTTTTGACCTTGTGTTTTTAACCACAAAGTTCACAAAGATTTCACTAAGAGCACAATCCCAATAGATATCGTGATGGTCTTTGTGGTATAGGTTATGCGTTGACCTTTGTGCCCCTCGTGGTTATCTTTTTATTTACTAAGCACGGGAAACTGATGTTTATGTCTTGGTTACATATATGCCAAAATTAATAATAAGGAAATAGACACAAAATATTTGGGCTAAAGCCCCGAGGGATATTTTTTTTTATATCCACGCGATAAAGCACGAGGCAACTGTAAAATATTTGAGCCAAAGCACGCGCGAATTATTTATCCCCCGCAGTGATATTCCTCTTCATCATGAGAAACTTTTTTCTCCACTTTTTCTCCATTTTGTTTTGCCGAGATAAGTTTTTGAATTAACCGTTGTCTTTCTTTTTTTAATTCATCACGAAGTAGTTTGTCTTTTTCGAGAGAGAAAAAACAAATGCCATCCACAAAGGTGTATTCCGGTTTTGCATAAACGCTTAATGGGTTATCGTTCCACAAAACAAGATCAGCATCTTTTCCGATTTTAATACTTCCCAATTTATTGTCGAGGTGCAACATTTTTGCAGGGTTAAGAGTAACCATTTTCCATGCATCTTCTTCGCTCACGTTTCCGTATTTAATTGTTTTTGCGGCCTCCTGATTCAAGCGTCTTCCCATTTCAGCATCATCAGAATTGATGGCAACATTTAGTCCCATTTTGTTCATGATAGAAGCGTTATATGGAATGGCTTCCATCACCTCAAATTTATATGCCCACCAATCGGCAAATGTTGAAGCATTTACACCATGTGTTTTCATTTTATCGGCAACTTTATAACCTTCTAAAATATGGGTGAATGTATTTACTTTAAATCCCATCGAGTCGGCAACATGCATTAACATATTTATTTCACTTTGCACATAACTGTGGCAAGTAATGAATCTCTTTTTGTGTAAAATTTCAACCAATGCATCCAGTTCAATATCTTTTTTAGTATTTGGGTCTGAGGTTAATTTTTGCTCGTATTCTTTTGCACGAATAAAAGCATCGAAAAAAACTTGTTCAACACCCATACGAGTTTGAGGATAGCGAGTCACATTTCTGTCACCCCAATTACTTTGTTTTACATTTTCACCCAAAGCAAATTTGATGAAACCATCAGCACCTTCAATTTTCATTTTTTCGGGAACAAAACCCCAACGCAATTTTACTAATGCACTTTGTCCGCCAATTGGATTTGCAGAGCCGTGAAGCAATTGTGATGATGTTACCCCACCCGAAAGCTGACGATAAATATTTACATCTTCGCTGTTTACCACATCACCAATTCTTACTTCACTTGTTACAGCTTGTGTTCCTTCGTTTACGCCTTGAGAAATGGCAATGTGCGAGTGTTCATCAATTATTCCATTTGTTAAATGTTTGCCTTTCGCATCAATTTCTTTTGCGTCTTTGATGATTAATTTTTTTCCTATGGCAATAATTTTTCCACTCTGAATGGCAACATCAGTTTCTTTTAATACGCCTTCTTTTTCATTGCTCCAAACGGTGGCATTTTTAAAAATAATAGTTTCTTGTTGAGGTTGGGTTTTCCAACCATAGTCGGTAAAAGGATACGATGTTTCACCAATTGAAATTGTTTTTATACTGTCAGTTTTTTTTGTTACCGACTTTAGTTCATCAATAAAAACAGCCGTAAAGTTTTCGGTTGAACCATCAGGCATTGTTGCTTTTCCCGTAATTTTTTTTGTTTGATACGGAAAAATGCTTGTGTCTTTTTGTTCGATCCATGAATTGATGCGAATGCTGTTCTCTGAATTTTTTTCAGGCTTAAAAGAAATATTGATGATATCAAATTGTTCGGAGTAGTTTGATTTGATGGTATCTTTTCCAATAAACGAGGCAACAGGTTTGCTGATGTCGCCTTCAATTTTTAATTGATAATTTTCGAAACCTTTTAATTTCACTGCATAATTTCCCATCAATTTTATTGTTGCACTTTCGTTGATGAGATATTTTTTTCCGCCACACCAGGTCTCAAGTATTTGCGATTCTTTAGAAAAAACATTTCCATTGCACACGAAAAAATTTGCAATCATTCCCTTTTTTAATGCACCAATTTCTTTGTCGGCATTAATAAATTTTGCAGGATTTTCAGTAAGAGATTTCAAGGCTATTTTTTCATCCAAACCATATTGAACAGCCTTACGTAAATTCTTTAAAAAATCAGCACTGTTTTCACAACCACTCATGGTAATTGAAAAAGGTATTTGTTTTTTATTTAGGATAGAAGCGTTTGCCGGAGCCATTTCCCAATGTTTTAGATCGGCAGTAGAAATATAATTTGCATCAAGAGGGTCGTCCACATCATATGCTTTTGGAAAATTTATCGGAATAATTAATGAGGCATTTGTAGCTTTTATTTCATCGGCACGTTGGTATTCATCACCCGCACCTTTGATGATATATTGCAATCCAAATTCTTTTCCAATCTTATCAGCACGAAGCACCGAAAGTTTATTATCAACTGCAAAAATTGTTGGCAAACGCATGATGTTATTGTACGCATCGAGAGAAATATTTTTTTCTTTAGTTTGATTTTTATACCACTTTGCATCAAAATAAGTTTGTCGGATAAGTGCAATAGAACCCATGAGTGAAGAAGGGTAATCTTGTGTTGATGATCCTTTAAGAAAGGAGAAACCAGCGGCACATTTTTCTTTAATGATCAATTGGTGCTCGTTACCGGAGCCCGTTAATACTAGAGCAGATGTGCCTCTACAAATACCATCTTGCAAGCTTGTTGTTACGGCAGCAAAACCTGCTTCACGAAATATTTTTGCTTTATTTTCATCGGCAGAAAAAATTGCAGATGCGTCAATCTCAGCTCTGATAGCTTCGTTCCAATCGTATGCGCCATTTTTATTTGAAGTGTATTGAGGATAACCGTTTGGTATTTTTTTATTTGTGGGAGGATTATTTACCCCAAGATTTGAATACAAATCAATAAAAGCGGGATAAATATATTTTCCTTTTAAGTCAATAATGCGAATATTTTTTGGAAGTGGAATTCCGATACCGGCAGCCTCAACTATTCCGTCTTTAATGATCAATGTAGCTTTTTCAACTTTAGTTTGATAGTCAACAAAAAGTGTTGCGTTGGTAAAAGCATAATACTCGCTAACACTGTTTTGTGGTCCGTTAACCGGGAAGGTTGTTTGGCTGAAACACGTTTTTGTAAATAGTAAAAACAGGATACATATTTTTTTCATCGATGGGCAAGATAAAGTTTTCATAAAATAATTTCACCTTTAGAAAAAAACATTTCAAGTTTATGAAAACGCAAAAAAGGAATACAACCATTAATTTGAAGAATGAAAAGAGGGTGTGATAATAAAGTTAGGATTGTGAGTTATTGTATTAAAATAAAAATTTTACATTTGGCCATTCAGTAATTATCGATGAAAATAAAGAGTATTCAATTAATAAGCCTTTTAACGATTTTCTTTTCGTTAACCTTCGTTAATCTTTCAGCTCAAAACGAAAGCGCGCCTCAGCCTTCGCGTTATATTTATGATGAAAGTAAGTTGCTTACAAAATATAAAAACATTTTAAAGCAGCAAACAGACTTACCTGATTCTACAAAAGAATTTGTGAAAGATAAAATTGATTCATTGGAAAGAATTGAGGACAAGAAAATCACGAGAGTATTGAAAAGTATTAACAAAGCCTCACACTTTGAAATTGACCAATATTACACAAATAAAAACGTTTCCAGCGGCAGAGATATTGGAATTACAGGATATGCTCTCACACAATCAATTGCTTATAAAAACCGTTTTGGGTTTTATACACGTGTATCATTTTATGAGTACCCCGAAGAGACGGCAATTAAAAAAAAGTTACCTGAATGGGATTTATCATTTGGTTATAAAAAGCGATTTGGAGATAATTTATATTTATATACCAGCTATTCGCATTCTTTTATTTTGTATGGAAATACTGAATCACGGTCGTTATTAATCAATCGTGTTTCGATGAGCAGTTATTATGATTTAGATTTTTTGTTTTTAGGGGCATCCTATACCTATTCGTGGGGAGGAACAGATAAAACACCGGTAATAGAAAAGAGCGCATCACAGCTCTCACTTTCTATTGATAGAGATTTTAGTTTCAATCATTTTTTAGGTTCTTATTATTTTTCAATATATCCGCAATTATCATTTGGCTTTGGTTCAGATAATTTTGTACAACTTAGAAAGCGCTCTCTTTTACAAGAAAAAAAGAAAGCAACCGCAACAGATTCTGTTATACAAAATACATTTTTTGGTTTGCTTGCATTAGATGCATCTGTTGATTTTACCTACACAATTAAAAACTTTGATTTTTATGTTAGTCCGCATTTTGCTGTTCCTTTCAATGTGCTTGACGATAAGTACAAGAGAAATCCTTCAGCGGGTACTCCAATATTTTATACAAGTTTGGGAGTAACTTATCGATTTAAAATGTGGCAACCCAAAGAACATCGCACACATCATTAATAGGCATAAAAGAAGCAGAACATTAATTGTTCTGCTTCTTAAAAAAATATTAATAAATTATTTCTTGTTCCAATCTCCAGGTATTACACCTGCATAACGTGTGGCACAACTGTCGTTCATCAATTTAAATTTCAATACAGTACCAACAATTGTATAACTGTATTTTCCAGGTTTGCCTATGCAAGAACCTGAAGTTGAATTAAACGTTACGGAAGTATCGGCAACTACAAATGTACCTGATTCAATAGGAGCGCCCGACATTGTTGATGAATAGGTATAATCAGAGTTTAACAGTAGCGAAAAAATAGCAGTACCGTTACTACGTGACCAGCTACCGGCAACAGCAGGAGGTGTAACCGTTACAACAGGGGTTGCAGAGGTGTCGCTTTTGCTACATGAATTAAAAATAATTGCCGAAAACCCTATCAGCATTGATAAAACTAGTATTGATTTTTTCATAATTGAATATTTAATTGTTTATAAAATGCAAAAATTATTTTTTATTCCAAACACCCGGAGCTGTTGATGCTCTACCTGTACAATTGTCGGATACAAGTGAAAGAGTTAACGCTGTTCCAGAAATTGAAAAAGTATATTTTCCAGGAGAACCAGCACAGCCAGCAGTTGTGGCATTAAGGGTTACCGATGATGCATCTTTTGTATACGTTCCATTTTCAAAAGAAGTACCTGAATTACTCACATCATAAGTGCTATCAGTATTAAATTTTATAACCAATACCTTGGTGGTATCATTTTTTTGCCAGCTACCAACAACAGATGTTACGCTGGGCGTTGATGGAGTGACTGGTGTTGGGGCTGCATCATTGCTTTTGCTACATGAATTAAAAATAATTGCCGAAAACCCAATTAGCATTGTTATTACAATAAATGATTTTTTCATAGTGATAGTTTTTGTAGTTTATTTATCGAATATAATTAATTTTATTTTATTTCAAATGTTCGGTATCGTTTCGTTTAAGTAATTCAAATTTTGCACCATCAAATTTCAACAGATACAGTCCTAAGTTAGAATGAAAAAATTCTTCCATTTTTGTGAGCGGAATATTTAACAGTAAGCATAAAAAACTTTTCATTGCCCTTCCATGCATGCAAACCAAAACAGTTTTTTCAAGGGTGTTTTTCATTATCAGTTGCAAAGCAATAGTTTGTCGGAGTTGCATTTCAGCAGGACTTTCACCGTTAGTAATTTTTTCGTTCAGCTCACCGTCATTCCATTTTTTTACAACACTCAAATACAATAATTTTTGTTCATCGGTTTGTGGTTTTCCTTCGATATCTCCCCAGCTGATCTCATTAAGTTGTTCTAGTTTTTGGTGTGAAATCCCTGAATCGATAAATTGTTGAACGCTTTGTTGGGTACGAACCAACGCGGATGTATAAATTTTATCAAAAGGCAGGTGATGATAGAATGCATAAAATTTATTTGCCTGCTCTAAACCGTTTTCGTTCAAATTTGTATCCATTCCACTTCCTTGCACAATATTCATGCGGTTATATTCCGTCTCGCCATGACGGATAATATAAAGAATTTTCTCATCACAAATTTCCATTAATAATTTTGTTATCTTCCAAAAATAGAAATTTTACTTAATTTGTAGCAAAACAATTCATGCTTACTCAATTTCGGGATATAATAAATAAGTCTTGGGGCGATAAACCGATACCCGATGAAATGAAAAATTTCATCAGTAAGGTGGAGGAATATTTTATTGGCAAAGAAGAGTATTTTAATTATTACGAAGCAATTATTGCCGCATCAGATGATCTTGTTTTTGAAGTAGATAATCTCGGAATATTAATAAATGCATTTGTTTCGGATGAAAGTCTGCTTTTGATTCCCAGAGAAAAATTTATCGGAAAGAATATCGAGGTGCTTTTTGAGTCACCAATTAAAGAAAAATTCCAACAAGCAATTGAAGAAGTTTTACAAACAAAAAAAATCATATCGGTTGAATTTAAATCGCCTTACCTCGATAATTATTTTTTAGCAAAATTCTCAATACTTAAAAAATCAAGGAATGGCCAACCTCATGTTTTAATTCAAATTCACGACATCACAGAAAGTAAAAAAGCAGAAGCTAAATTAACCGAAAGCGAAGAAAGGTTACGAAAACTTCTTCAAAATTCGATGGATGTGATTACGGTATTAGATGAAAACGGGAATATCATTTTCGACAGTTTTTCTATTTATACACAGTTCGGATATACGCAGCCATTAACAGGGACAAGCATTTTCAATTATTTGCCTTCTGATGATGTACAAAGAGTAAAAGACGAAATTAAAAAAGGATTACTCAAAACGGGATTTACTGAACCAATGGAATTTCGCTTTGTTTCTGCTGACGGAAATTGGCGAGATATAGAAATAATCGGAAACAATTTATTGCACGAACCCTTGATAAAAGGAATAGTGATTAACTCGCGTGATATAACTGAGCGAAAGAAAATTGAAAAGTCTTTAATTGAAAGCGAGGAACGGTATCGGAAATTGGTACAAAACTCATCCGATATTACATCAATTGTATCTACTGAAGGAATCATTACTTATGTGAGCCCTTCTTTTTTCAGGCTGTTTGGGTACACAGAGTCACCGGTAGGAAATAACATTTTTGAGCTTGTGCATCCAGAAGATAGGCAAATGGCAGTGCTCGAATTTCAAAAAGGAATTGAAAATGGAGGAATTTCAGACCCCATTGAATTTCGTTTTAGGATGTCAGATGGTGATTGGAAATATTTTGAAATCATTGGAAATAATTTATTAGATGAACCGTCAATAAAAGGAATTATTTTAAATGCCAGAGAGATCAGTGAGCGGAAAAAAGTTGAAGAAGAATTAATAAAAACAAAAAACGAAGCTATTCAGGCATCAAAGGCCAAGTCTGAATTTCTGTCAAATATGAGCCATGAAATTCGCACACCAATGAATGCGATAGTTAGCTTAACAAATTTACTGCTCGAAAAAAAGTTTGATAAGGAAACCACAGAATATCATTTAACAATTAGCAAATCGGTAAATAATTTATTGGTGATTATTAATGATATTCTTGACTTTTCAAAAATTGAAATGGGCAAAGTTTATCTCGAAAAGATTGACTTTAACCTTCACGAAAAAATCAAAGAAACGTATGATTTTTTTAAACATAAAGCCGAAAACAAAAACATAGAATTAACCTTAGAAATTTCGGATGAAGTTCCACAGATGGTAAACGGAGACCCATACCGGTTAAATCAAATTCTAGTGAACTTGGTTGGTAATGCAATCAAATTTACTCCAAGAGGATCTGTAAAAATAAGGGTTAAAACCAGCAAATCGAATAATGAGTTTTTCCCTTTAGTAATTAGTGTACAAGACACCGGAATTGGAATTCCCGAAAACAAGATTGATTCAATTTTTGAAAGTTTTACTCAAGCCAATAACGATATATCAAGAACATTTGGAGGAACGGGATTAGGTTTGGCAATCACAAAAAAATTAGTGCAACTACAAAATGGAAAAATAGCTGTAAAAAGTATTCCAAATGTAGGAACCATTTTTACGATTGAGATTTTTTATGCAAAATCACAAACTCCCTTTATCAAACAGCACCAAATTTCGGATACCGAAAATAAAAATTTGCATGGGCTACGAATATTGATAGTTGAGGATAATAAGATAAACCAGTTTGTTGTAAAACAAATCGTCAATAAATGGAATACCAATATTACCATAGTAAGCAATGGAAGAGAGGCTATAGAAATGCTAACGGAAACTGATTTTGACATTGTGTTGATGGATCTTCAAATGCCAGAAATAAGCGGTTTTGATGCCACCCAAATTATTCGTTCGCAAAACTCAAGTGTAAATAACAAAACCATTCCTATTATTGCGCTAACGGCTGATGCTTTTATAGAGACCAAAAAGAAAGTTTTGGAAGCAGGCATGAATGATTTTGTTACCAAACCGATTGACCAGGAAGAACTTTATTCGAAAATAATTAAACAGATCAAAAAATAAATTTTGTTAAATGAGCATTTTTAAAATAGATAGTAAGGTTACCCTTGATGCAATAAACCGAAGAAATGAAAACACGATTGCGTCATATATCGGAATCGAAGTTTATGAAATCGGAGAGGATTTTATTAAAGCAAAAATGCCTGTTGATCATCGAACTGTTCAGGCTTTGCGGGTTGTAAACGGAGGTTCTTATTGTGTGCTTGCCGAAACTTTGGGAAGCGTAGCCGGAAACTTATGCTTGGATAGAGACAAATATGTTGCACTAGGTTTAGACATCAATGCAAATCATGTTAGGTCGGTTTCAAGTGGCTATGTTCATGCTACTGCAAAACCATTTCATTTGGGTCGCACCACTCATGTTTGGGAGATAAAAATAACAGATGATGAAAATAAATTGTGTAGCATTTGTCGGCTCACTTTATCAATAGTTGAAATCAAAAACGACAACCGTAATTTTAAACCAGTTAAAGTATAATTTTGGATAAATCATTTTATAATAAAGTGCTGGGAGCAGCAGTTGCAAATAATTATGCATATGCCATTTGCCGATTGCCCAAAAAGCAAACTATCAAAACATTTATCGCATTTGATAAGCCCGAGTTAGAGCCAGTAATTACCGGCAGTAACAGATGTTTTGCGTTTTCACCTTTCGATCATGGAGAAAATGCTTTTATGCTCAAACAATCGCTTTATTATGAAGATGACAGATTAATCAATACTACAAAATCAGATATCAGACAGTTCGGTTTTTTACATCAGGCAGCACAGTTATTAAAACAAGAAATATATTATCCTTCAAAACAAAAAACACAACAAATAGATGAAGAGCAATACATCAATTTTGTGAACCAAAGTGTAGATGCTATTTACGATAAACAATTTAAAAAAGTTGTTGCTGCCCGTTGCACACAAAAAAAACTTGCACCAAATTTCGACCTGATAAAATATTTTTTTAAACTGTGTGATACCTATTCAAACGCATTCATTTATATCTATTCATCACCGGAAGTCGGAACCTGGATTGGCGCTACTCCTGAAAAATTATTGACGGTTGAAAATGGAATTCTTCAAACAGTTGCTCTTGCAGGCACATTAGAAAAAAATTCTAAATCGGATTGGACAAAAAAAGAGCGAGAAGAACAAGCTCATGTTGAAAATTTTATCGCAAATGTTTTTTCAAAAATCGGTGTGAGCAATTATAAAAGAGGAATGGTTCAAACAATTGCTGCCGGAAATTTACGACATCTGCAATCAACATTTTCGTGGCAGATAAATGAAGAAACTATAGAAAAAGATTTCTCGCAATTTTTAAAAGAATTGAATCCAACACCGGCAGTTTGCGGTTTGCCAAAAATGGAAACAGCTGAATTTTTAAAACAACACGAAGGTTTCGACAGACGCTTCTACAGTGGTTTTGCAGGAATTGTTGACCGCGATGCCACACAACTTTTTGTCAATCTCAGGTGTATGGAATTGATGAAAGATGAAGCTGTTTTATATGCCGGTGCGGGCATCACATTAGATTCGGTTGCTGAAAATGAATTGGAAGAAACAGAAAAGAAAATGCAAACGTTGGGAAGTTTACTTTGATTAATTTTTCTTTCCCGCAATCACCACCACAATTTCTCCTTTTACAGGTTTTAATTTAAAATGTTCGGCAAGTTCAGTAAGCGTTCCGTTAACTGTTTCTTCAAACATTTTTGTGAGCTCGCGAGAAACGGATGCTTGTCTGTCTTCACCAAAATATTCTTTTAACTGCTCCAATGTTTTTAATAAACGGTGGGGAGATTCATAAAAAATAATGGTGCGCTCTTCTTCGCATAATTTTTTGAGCATGGTTTGTCGTCCTTTTTTTTCCGGCAAAAAACCTTCAAAACAAAAACTATCTGCCGGCAATCCCGATTTGATCAAAGCCGGAACAAACGCTGTGGCACCGGGCAAACATTCAACAACAATTTCGTTACGCAAGCATTCACGCACAATTAAAAATCCCGGATCAGAGATAGCCGGAGTTCCTGCATCACTAATCAAAGCCAAATTTTTTCCATCCTGAAGCATGTTCACAAACCTTTGCAATTCGCGGTGTTCGTTATGCATGTGATAAGGCACCAATTTTTTTTCGATTTGATAATGATTTAATAACTTGATACTTTGACGGGTATCTTCAGCCAAAATAAAATCAACTTCTTTAAGAATACGAAGTGCGCGAAGCGTAATGTCTTCGAGGTTACCAATGGGAGTGGGAACGATATAAAGTTTACCAACCATGAGCGCAAGATAAACAGAAAATGGAATTCATTTTTTTTCATCATCAGAAAGTTTATTTTGCGGCTGTTTTTAAAAATAAAATTGAATATGAATTTTCCTGAAAATCTTCTTTACACAAAAGACCACGAATGGGTTAGAGTTGAAGGTGACACTGTTTATATCGGTATCACTGATTTTGCACAACACGAATTAGGCGATATCGTTTATGTTGATATTGCAAGTAAAGGTAAAACTGTTAACCAACACGAAGTGTTTGGTACGGTTGAAGCTGTTAAAACAGTTTCAGATCTTTTTATTCCATTAACAGGAAGCGTGCTTGAAGTAAATCCTAAACTTGATACCAATCCCGAATTAGTAAATACAGATCCTTACGGTGACGGATGGATGATCAAATCAACAATTGCAAACGCATCAGAAGTTGATGGTTTGTTAAAAGGTGATGCATACAAAGCTTTGATCAATTTATAATCGTTAATAAAATTTTTTTAGAAAGGAACGATCTTGAAAAAGGTTGTTCTTTTTTTATTTTTAAACTAAACCTTTCATGAAAAAAATTCTTATAGCCCTTTCCGTTTTACTTTTTATTTCGGCAGGAGTTCCAAAATTTCCTACACTTAAATGCGAAACATTAAATGATCATCAAGTTGCCATTCCTGAAGACATCAAAGGAAAGAAATCGGTAATCGCAATTGCCATAAGTGCCAAATCTGAAAAGGCTTTGAGAGAGTGGAACACACCGCTATACAATACCCTTATTGCGGATGGAATGGGAGGAATGTTAGGAGGGAAAATGTATGATGTAAATGTGTGTTTTGTTGGAATGGTTCGTGGAATTGCAAAACTTGCCACAAGCGAAATCAAAGAGCGAACAAAGAAAATAGTAAATAAGAAACTTCATGATAATTTTATGATCACCGAACAAAATGTAAGTGATTTTATGAGTGCCCTAAATATTAAAAATACTGATGAGCCTTTGTTCTTTGTTCTCGATTCAGATGGAAATATCATCTATCAAACTTCAGGAAAATATAGCGACAGCAAACTCAATGCAATTACTGAGAAATTAATAAATTAAAGCATATGTGTAGTCGGAACATAAGTTATAG
>CAIUEQ010000025.1 GCA_903898215.1 uncultured Bacteroidota bacterium
ATGCACAGCTGCTAACACGCGCTAATAATCAATTTGGGTTTTTGTTTTGGTAACAACATTTAATTTCTAATTTGCATTTCGTTTCGTGTGACAAAAAAGTGGTTCTAATTCCCAAACTGCTTTTAGCGCGGGAACGTTATGGGCAAGCTTAAAAGACGACACCCTAAAAATTCAAAATTGACGAATGACAAATATTTTAGACCTTAATCATACAGACGCAAGACAATTTTTCCTCAAAGAAGAAAGCTATTTCAACTTTGACCTTCCGTCATATTTTGTATTCGAAAATCTTTTACAAGCAGTTTCAGCACAAATCGGTGGACAGGAACTTCAAACATTCCATTCTACTTACAATAACGCACAAGGACAACCTAAAAGACACTCACCATCTGAATTTGAAGACGTAAACCATAAATTTCTTAATAACAAGGACGGAAAATTCGCTTGGCGACCATTTCAACTAATTCATCCAGCACTATATGTTTCATTAGTAAATAAAATTACAGAACAGGCAAACTGGAATTTAATTGTAGCAAGGTTCGTTCAATTTCAAGCCAATCCAAAAATTAGATGTTATAGTATTCCATTGCGGTCAGACGACCAACAATCGGACAAGGCAACTTCAATCGATCAATGGTGGCAAGCAATTGAACAGCAATCATTAGAGTTAGCATTGAAGTATGAATATGTTTTGCATACTGATATTGCAGACTGCTATGGTTCAATTTATACTCATTCGGTTCCTTGGGCTATTCATACAAAGGCAACTGCAAAAGCACAGAGACGAGACCTTGGCTTGATTGGTAACAACATTGACAAGCATTTACAAGATATGGCTTACGGTCAGACAAACGGAATTCCTCAAGGAAGTGTTTTGATGGATTTTATTGCTGAAATGGTTCTTGGGTTTGTTGATTTAGAGCTTTCAGACAAAATCCAACAAGCTAACTTACAAGACTATGAAATAATAAGGTATCGAGATGATTATCGAATATTTTCAAACAATCCACAGACAACGGAACATATTACCAAGCTGTTGACAGAAATTCTGATTGACCTTGGAATGAGATTGAACGCACAAAAAACTATTGTATCAAACAATGTCATTGCAAACTCTATAAAGTCCGATAAACTATATTGGATGTCTTCAAAAAAAGGTGCTAAAGGTGTTCAAGAACATTTACTAATTATTCACAAGCTTTCCGAAGAACACCCAAATTCAGGAAGTTTATCAAAAGCTTTGGGGAAATTCTACAACAGAATAAAAGGCATAACTGAAACAAACCAAAATATGAATGTTTTGGTAAGTATTTTGGTTGACATAATGTATAAGAATCCAAGAACGTACCCAATCGCTTCTGCAATTCTCAGTAAACTCTTGTCGCTAATTACAGACAATGAAAAGAAGAATGAAATACTTAATCTAATCTACCAAAGGTTTGAAAAAATACCGAATACAGGGCACATCAAGATTTGGCTTCAAAGACTAACTATTAAGCTTGACCGACAAAGACAATATTCCGAAAAACTTTGTGAAAAGGTAAATAATCCTGCATTACAAATTTGGAATTCTGATTGGTTAGAAAATAATTTAAAAACAATAATTGAGACAACACCGATTGTTGACGAAACTGTAATTGCCGACATTGACGTAGTAATTGCAAGTGAAGAAATTGAACTTTTCAAAACAGAATATGACTATGCTGAACAGACGGCAGAATAGAAAGCCAGCCCATAATAGCGGTTTGGCAAAAGTGGCGGTTTCGTTCTCCGCAGACACATTTGTGGTTAATCAAAGTTTGGTTCTCCGCATCATCTTTTGTGGTGAAAATCGCCACCTTAGCCAAGCCGCAAAACGTTATATGCGATTTTTTGCAGACAGTTTACCAAAGACATTTCAAGACATTTACGGCTTTCCTTCAAAAATATTCATATAATTGTTGTTTCACTTTAGGGAAACATTTATATATTTGCTTCGTGGACAAAAAACACAAATACCGGAAGATTACTTTTTACAAAAACTATTTCCAGACATTTTTTGACAACCAATCAAAAAAAGTAAAGGCAAAAATCGTTTGGACATTTGACATAATAGAAGACTTGCAAAGAGTTCCTGAAACGTATCTTAAACATCTTGAGAATACGGATGGACTTTACGAAATAAGAGTTCAATTCGGTAGCGACATTTTCCGTATTTTCTGTTTTTTTGACCAAGGACAACTTGTAGTTTTAGTAAACGGGTTTCAAAAGAAAACTCAAAAGACACCAAAACAGGAAATAGAATTAGCACTTAAATTAAAAGCAGAATATGAAAGCACTAAATAAAAACTTGACAACTCTCGAAGAGTTCAAAGAAAAAAATTACGGTAAGCGCGGGACTAAAAAACGTGACGAATTAGAAGCAGGTTACGAAAACTTTAAAATTGGAATTTTGCTACATGATGCAAGACTTGAAAAAGGTTTGACCCAAGAAGAACTTGCTTTTAAAGCTGGGACGACAAAATCCTACATTTCAAAAATAGAGAACAACATTAAAGAAGTTCGTATTTCGACACTTCAAAAAATTGTTGAACTTGGACTTGGTGGACATTTACAATTATCAATTAAACTTTGACAGGCAAGTAGGCAGAATTAAAACCGCATATAACATGCGCTTGTATCAAGTGGCGGTTTCGTTTTGGTAGCAACTTTTTTTTTTCTAAATTGCATTTGTTATGCGTGACAGTTTTGTGGTTCTAATTCCCAAACTGCTCTTTGCCGCAGAACGTTAATCAAATGCAAAAAGTTAAAATACCCTTAATATAAAATGTTCCTTCACTTGCTCTTTTCTGAAAAAAACCAAGCCAATAAAAAACAGATCAACGGTAACTTTTACTTGAGGATGTTGTTTAATTTCTTCCCATGCTTTTGTCATTTCTTCGCTCCAATAAATATCATCAAAAATTAGCATGCTTTCGTTATGAGTTTTTGAAATGAACTGATGGAAGTATTTTATTGTAGGTTCATAGCGGTGATTTCCATCTACAAAAGCCATATCAATTTGCTGATAATTTTTTAAAATTTCCGGCAATACATCATCAAAATTTCCGGTATGTTGTGTGATGTATTTTTCGAGATTTAGTTGTTTGAAATTTTCGGAAGCAACTTGTGCAATTTCTTCTGCACCTTCAATTGTGGTGAATTGGATTTCAGGAGAAGTGAAGTTTTTCTTTAAAGCAGCAGCTTCATAGCAAGCACTCATGCCTAAAGAAGTGCCCAGTTCAATAATATTTTTAAAACGATAATGTTCAATCAGTCGGTAAATAATTTGCGCCAGGCGTTTTGATTTTGCATGTTGAGTGGCAAATTGTTTGATGGTTTTTTGTTTGGTGTTTGAGATGTTGGAACCTGCACCTAAATCTTTTTGTGTAATTATTCTATTGTCGTTTTTAAGTTGAACTCTTAAATTTTCTATGGCAATAAAATCAGCATTTGTTTTTTTAGGTTTGATACAAATGTTGTACAGGTCGAATATAAAAGGAGAGTGCAACACATCAATCCGTGTTGCACTCCAATAATGTTTAATAAAATGTTTAATAAAATGAATATTGATCATTTACGCTTTTTGCGATTGATTGTCTTTCATGAATTTTCGGATACTTTTTAATTTATCTTCTAATTGTGTGATCTGTTTTTGAGCACCGTTGATTTTATCTTTGATCTGTTCAACCATCGGATTGTCGCCTTTTACGCGAGCAAAAAATCCAAGATTATTATCCCAAGTTTCCATATCGGTACGAAGATCTTTAATTTTATCCTGAATAAATTTCTCTTCACGTTTTACTTTCATCATTCCATTTGGCGAACCGATCATTGCTTCAAGATGTGATTTCTCTTTCATCTCACGCAATTCATTATTTGCCTGACGGAATTTTTGAAATACCTGATCGTTGATTTCAGAATATTTTTTACTTACAGCTTCTTTTGCACTGATAGGTACAAAACCTGTATTGTTCCATTCATCCTGAATAGCTTTTAGCTCATGAATAATATTTGCCCCATCTTCTTTTTCCAACAGTTCAGTTAGTTTTTGAATGAGGCTATTTTTTAATTCAAGATTTTTCTTTTGCTCTTCAATCTGACCTGAATAATGCTCGGCTTTTTTAGCAAAGAAAGCATCACAAGCACTGCGAAAACGTTTCCAAATTGCATCCGAAATTTTCTCATGAACAGGTCCGGTTTTTTTCCAATCTTCCTGAAGTCTTTTGATGTCTTCAGTTTGTCTGTTCAGGTCAATAATATTTGAAGATATTGCTTCAGCCTTTTCACACAATGCTGTTTTATCTTTTAGATTTTTCTCACGTTCGGCATGATGAATTTTAAAGAAAGCATTTTTATTATTAAAAAATTGATTGCGGGCATTCTTAAAATCGTTCCACACAGTTTCTCTAAATTTCATCGGCACCATTCCGATTTTTTTCCAATCTTCCATTAACTGGTTGCTTACTGTGCTTTTTTCGAGCCATTCTTTGATACGAGTTGTATTAAAGTTTGATAACTCAAGAGCTTTTACCAGGAGTTCTTTTTTTGCATCCAGATTCTCTTCGCGTTTTTTATCAGCTTCAACTTGAAATGCTTTAATCATTTCAAAAATCTTATCACATTCTTGCTTAAATCTGTTCCAAATATCTTCATTGGATTCAGCAGGAACAGGACCAATCACTCTCCATTCTTCCTGATATTTTTTAAGCATAATTAATGCTTTTTTGATATTAGGTTCAAGGGCAAGTTCAGTTACTTTTTTTGTGAGGTCAATTTTTTGATCAAGATTTTTTCTTCTGTCAAGATCCTTCAATTCATTGAACATACTAAGTCTGTCATAAAATTTATGAATCAGCACATGATATGTTTCCCAAAGTTTTTCAACTTGTTCCTTTGGAACGTTTCTTACATTTTTCCATTCAGTTTGAAGTTCTTTAAGTTTCTTCAAACTGTCTTTGGTTTCCTCTGTTTCAGTCAGTTCTTTTATTTGATCAAGAATTGCTTGTTTCTTATTTAGGTTAACCGTTTTTTCAGCTTCCTGACGCGATTTTTCGTCAAATTTTTTCTGTCTTAATTGTTTAACAGCATCATTATATAACTCACGAGAGTTATCAGATTTTAATTCAAAATCATCTTTTACTCCAC
>CAIUEQ010000026.1 GCA_903898215.1 uncultured Bacteroidota bacterium
CACTCATAAAGTTACCGATTGTGGATGTTTTGGTGATGCAATTAAATTTACCCCTTTCGGCTCGTTTATGAAAGATGTTGTTTTAACGATTTTGAGTGTCATTATTTTTATCGGACAGAAACATATCAAATCAATTTTCAATAATAAAACAATCGAAAGTTTAGCTGTTTTTGTAGCGTTAATCGTTACTACATTTTTTACTTTTTATACCTATATGTTTTTGCCAAGAATAGATTTTCTTCCCTATAAAATCGGAAATAATATTGTTGAGCAAATGACAATTCCTGCCGGAGCTTTACAAGATTCGGTTGAGATGGTTTTTATCTATGAAAAAGATGGAAAGCAAATGGAAATTGGAATGAATGAAATTGGAAAAATTGACAGTACCTATAAATATATTGACAGAAAAGATAAGTTGATAAGAGCAGGATATAAACCACCAATTCACGATTTTAAATTATACGATTCGGGAGGAATTGAATTTACCGATAGTTTATTAAAAGGCAACGACTATAAACTTATCCTTGTTCAAAAAAACATTTCAGATTCGAGAAAAAATCTTGAACCTCAAATTGCACAACTTGCAAATGATTGGCAACATACCGGTAAACAATTTTGGGCACTAACTGCAAGTCCGCTAAATGAAGTAGAAATATACCGCCACCAAAACCAACTGGCATTTCCATATTATAATATGGATGCAACACCATTAAAATCTATGGTTAGAAGCAATCCGGGTTTAATTTTGATGAAGGGAAATGTTGTGGTGAAAAAATGGGGTGCCTATAATTTGCCTACTTATAATATTGTGTTTAAATATATGAAGTAATATTTTTAAACTTCAAACTTCAAACTTGCAAACTACAAACTACAAACCCCAAACCATAAACCGCATTTACCTTATAGGTATGATGGGTGTAGGAAAAACAACTAAGGGAAAAAAAATCGCACAACTTCTTGGCTATTTATTTATCGATCTTGATAGAGAAATAGAAAAACATCTCAATAAAAATATCACTCAAATATTTGAAGAAGATGGAGAAGAGTTTTTCAGAAAAACAGAATCAGAAATATTGCAATCAATAAAAAACGACCATGTTGTGATAGCCACTGGAGGAGGTGCACCATGCTATTTTAACAATATGCAATACATAAAAAACAATGGGATTAGTATTTATTTAAAAGCAAAACCAGGGCTGATTTTTCAACGTATTTCTCAAAAACCTGATAAGAGACCGCTACTAAAAGGGATGAATGAAAGTGAGATCAAGGCCTTTATCGATAAAAAAATTGCTGAAAGAGAATCCTATTATTTACAGTCGGACCATATTTTTGAAATACCGGCAACATCAGTCGAAAGTATAGTAAATTCAATACTCTAACCAATATTTCCATAAGAAATTTTAAGTCGAACTTTACCCTAAAGCGCGAAAATGTTGAAAACGTGTGAAAATCTTCTTTTGTAAAACTTTTAAAAATCCTTTGTAGGGGCTTGTTTTATTCATTTCAATAATTAAGTTTGTTAGAGTAATTATCAATCAAATTAATTTAATTTAAAACAGTATGAACAAATCTAATCTTATTGACAACATCGCAGCTGCTGCGAAAATTACTAAAGTACAAGCTGCTGCTGCTTTAGATTCTTTTATGAGCTCTACACAAACTGCTCTTAAAAAAGGCGACAAAGTTATTTTAGTTGGATTCGGAACTTTCTCTGTAACTAAACGTGCAGCTCGCAAAGGACGTAATCCTCAAACAGGTAAAGAAATTAACATCCCTGCAAAAAAAGTTGTGAAATTTAAAGCAGGATCAGGCTTACAAGCTAAAGTAAAATAATTTTACTTTAATGAAACAAAAAGCCCTCTCATTAATTTGAGGGGGCTTTTTTATTTTAATGACATCCCTCATATTAAATACGTATTTTGAAAACTATATCGCAATTCGATTGTAATTAAATATAATATGACAACTGTTAACGAAGAATTAATATTAAAAGCACTATCAACTGTTATTGAACCTGACCTTCACAAAGATCTTGTTACTTTAAAGATGATTAAGGATATTGAGATTATTGAAAACAAAGTTTCATTTAAAGTTGTGCTCACAACTCCTGCTTGTCCGTTAAAAGAAAAAATTGAAAACGATTGTATAGAGGCTATTCATCAAATGGTATCAGGTGAACTTGAAGTTAAAGTTGAAATGACTTCTAACGTTACAACAAATCGTTTGGATAAATTAGTATTACCTGGAGTAAAAAATATCATTGCTGTTGCCTCAGGAAAAGGTGGAGTTGGTAAATCAACAGTTGCATCAAATCTTGCAATGGCATTATCTATTAAAGGTGCTAAAGTAGGATTACTTGATGCTGATATTTATGGACCTTCGGTTCCAATGATGTTTGGTGAAATGAATAGCCAACCATTAATGCGTGATGTTGACGGAAAACAATTAATGGTTCCCGTTGAAAAATTTGGTGTGAAATTATTATCCATCGGATTTTTAATAAAACCCGAACAGGCTGTTGCTTGGCGCGGACCAATGGTTTCATCTGCACTTACACAATTCATCAACGATTGTGATTGGGGCGAATTAGATTATTTAATTTTAGATTTACCTCCTGGAACAGGTGATGTTCATCTCACGATGATACAAGTTGTTCCTTTAACCGGAGTAGTGATGGTTACAACACCACAAGCTGTTGCATTGGCTGATGCCTATAAAGCAGCAACGATGTTTAGCATGACACCAACCAAAGTTCCAATTTTAGGAATCGTTGAAAATATGGCTTACTTCACTCCTGCCGAATTACCCGAAAACAAATATTATATTTTCGGAAAAGGTGGTGGAGAAAAAATGGCTGAAGAATTAGATGTTCCATTTTTAGGAGCTATCCCAATATATCAAAGTATACGTGAAGGTGGCGATAAAGGCGTTCCTGCTGTGTTAGATGAAAACTCTCCGGTAAGAGAAGCATTTATGAGTGTTGTTGAAAGTATTGCCCAACAGGTTGCAATCATCAATGCTCAAAAGCCTGAAGCCGCAGTTTGATTTTAAATCAATTATAAATAATGAACACCATTTTGAGAGAGAGAATAGAAGCCGCACTTAATTCAATTCGTCCATTTTTACATGCTGATGGAGGTGATGTAGAATTTATTGATGTTAGCGATGACATGGAAGTGCGTTTAAGGTTACTTGGAAATTGTTGTAATTGTGGAATGAGCCAAATGACCATGAAAGCTGGAATTGAAAGTGGTTTAAGAAATGCTATTCCCGAAATTAAAAGTGTTGTGGCGATAAATTGATTTTTTGTTATTACATTTATTAAATATCTATCTCAAATAATGAATGCTAAAATAAAAAATAAAATACTATTCATTCTTAATGATGTACGTCCGTTTTTACAAGCTGATAGTGGAGATGTAGAACTTATTGAATTAACCGATAAATTAGAAGTTCGTTTGAAAATTTTCGGAAATTGCCGTAACTGTGGAATGAGACATATGACCATGAAAGCTGTTGTGGAAGATTATCTCAGAAAAGAAATTCCTGAAATTAAAAGTTCCTCTATTATTTTTTTTAATTCAGACATGATCTCTTCTGCTTCTTCATCAATCACCTTTAATCCAAAAAATTAAGTTTCATCCTTGTTTTTTTCCGTTTCATCCTAAAACGCATAATTATAAAAAATGTATGTCTCATTTTTGTTTCCGAAAACAAACAATAAGATGAAAAAAATATTTTTACTATCCGCATTTTTCTTTTCAATCAACTTTTTATTTGCCCAAGAACTTACTCAAACAGTAAGAGGTACAATCATTGACAAAGAATCAAAAACTATTCTGATTGGTGCTATTATTCAATTTATAAATGAAAAATCAATTGGCGGAGTTTCAGATGTTCAAGGAAATTTTCGCATTACCAATGTTCCAATCGGACGAAAGACAATTAAAGTTTCTTATATCGGATACAATGATGTTGTGTTAAATGATGTGATCATCAACTCAGCAAAAGAAGTTGTGCTTAATATAGAAATGCAGGAGAAAGTAACAAGCACGAAAGAAGTAATTATAACAGCAAAATCAAATAAAGCACAAGCCAATAATGAATTGGTTTTGATAAGCGGACGATCATTCACCATCGATCAAACAAACAGGTATGCCGGTTCATTAACAGACCCTTCACGTATGGTCGCTAATTTTGCCGGTGTTGCAGGCGGAGGTAACGACCAACGAAATGACATCATCATCAGAGGAAACTCTCCTCTAGGATTGCTTTGGCGTTTTGAAGGTGCAGATATTCCAAATCCAAATCACTTTTCTAATCAAGGAGCAAATGGTGGCCCGGTAAGCATTTTAAATAACAACACTTTATCTAACTCCGATTTTTTAACAGGAGCATTTCCTGCAGAATATGGCAATGGAAATTCTGGAGTTTTTGATTTAAAAATGCGCAGTGGAAATAATGAGAAGCATGAATTTTTAAGTCAGATGGGTTTTAATGGATTGGAAATTTTAGCAGAAGGTCCGATAAAAAAAGATGGAGCATCTTATCTTGTAAGTTACCGATATTCTACCCTATCATTATTTAATGCAATGGGAATTAGTTTTGGCGAATCGGGAATTCCATTTTATCAAGACATGTCTTTTAAAATAAACCTACCAAAAACAAAATTAGGAACCATCTCTGTTTGGGGATTAGGAGGCATCAGCTCAACGCAATTAATCAATAGCAATAAAACTGCTGCAGAAAGAGTAAAATTAATATACCCTCAGGATATTGACTTCTCAAGTAAGATGGGAGCAGTTGGTGTTACCCATAGTTATCAGTTGAGTAAAAAATCATACATCAAAACAGTAATCAGTGCTTCAGGCGAAGGCAATCTTACAAAAGTGGATTCGCTTACTCCTGTGAACGATAAATTTTTTAGTTTCAACTCCAATTCAATCAATGGAAAATTAGCATTGCACTCCTATTATTCATATAAATTTAATGCACGTCATTCATTAAAATTTGGGGTGATAGGAAGCCGACTTTATAATTCTGAATACGATAGTATTTATATTAATGCATTAAATGGATTCAAACAGTTTGTTAACTTTTCTAATTCAACATTTTTGGCACAAGCCTATATGAATTGGAATTATAGGATCACAAATAATTTCACCTTCAATGCAGGGTTGCACTACAATCAATTACTGCTTAATAACACTAATTCATTTGAACCAAGAGCAAGTATTCGTTGGCAATCCAACAGCGGACATACATTTAGTTTAGGTTATGGAATGCATTCACAAATACAACCTATCTATTCTTATTTTAATAAAACATTGGTCGACACTTTGCACAATGGTTATATCACTTCCAATAAAAATTTAGAGATGAGCAAAGCCAATCATTTTGTAATTGGATATGAAAAAATGTTAAGTAATGAAGTGAAGTTTAAAGCTGAAGCATATTATCAATATCTATACAATTTACCTATCAATCAAAATATCGGAATCTACTCGAGTGTAAATACAGGTGCTGATTTTATAGCTGCAAGAGTTGATAGTTTGGTGAATAAAGGCATCGGTCATAATTATGGAATTGAATTAACGCTCGAAAGATTTTTTAGCAGAGGTTATTACTATTTACTTACTACTTCGTTCTATCAATCGGAATATAAAGCAAGTGATGGAGTTTGGCGCAACACAGCATTCAATGGAAATTATGTTGTAAATATTTTAGCAGGAAAAGAATGGAAAGTTGGAAAATCGGGAACCTTCATTGCAAGTTTAAAAGTAACTGATGCCGGTGGAAGAAGATTTATTCCTGTTGATGTGAACGCTTCAAAACTCGCAGGCTTTGCCGTATACGATAACCAGCATGCTTATCAAGATCGCTTGCCTGATTATTTCAGAACTGACATCAGGGTTTCCTACAAACGCAATGGAAAAAAAGTTACACAAGAATGGGCACTTGATATTCAAAATGTATTTAACACACAAAATATTTTAACACAACAGTTCAATCCGCAAACCGGAAAAATGGAGAATTTATATCAGATAGGAATTTTCCCTGTACCATTGTATCGTATCTATTTTTAATCAATTTTGTTTGAGAATTTAAAATGAGAAACCGATTTACAAATAAAAAAGATATCATCATTCGTCATAGCATCATCATGCTGATGTCGGTTTTTTTTGGTTACCTGAGCACACTTCAAAGAATTGATCAAAATCCTGAAACAGTTTTCATTCATTCTTTTGTGATAAATTTTATTTACATCTCCATTATTTGGAATGTAAATTTATTGTTCATGTTTTTATTCGACAGAAAATTTGAATGGGATAAACATTTACGTTTTAAATTAATTGTGAATGCAATTTTTGCAATTTTATTACCGGTTTTGGTTCATGTGATTTTTAGTATTTCAGTATTCCCAATCGTTCAAGATTCTGCTTGTCACTTGGGTTCTAAAGAAAATTTATCTTACTTATTGGTTTCAGTTTCCATCACACTTTTAGTAAATAGTATTTTTGTTGCGATAGAATTTTTTCAGTTCTGGAAAAAATCTTTAATGGAAAAAGAACAGTTAAAACGTGATTCAATTTCTGCAGAATTTGAAACGTTAAAAAATCAAATCAATCCGCATTTTTTATTCAACTCGCTAAATACCCTTTCGAGTTTGATAGATGAAAACCCAAAAACTGCAAACGAATTTGTTCAAAAACTTTCAAGTGTATATCGATATGTACTTACGCAAAAAGATAAAGAAACAGTGAGCTTGCGAGAAGAAATCAATTTTATTGACTCGTATTTATTTTTAAATAAAATTCGTTTTGGCGAGAATATTTCCTGCAAAATTGATGTGCCTGAAATTTATTTAGAAAAAAAAGTTGCTACACTAACATTGCAAATGCTTATAGAAAATTGCATCAAGCATAATATCATTTCTCAGAGCAAACCATTGCATATTGAAATAAAAATTGATGATGCGATGATCGTTGTAAAAAACAATCTGCAATTAAAAACAGTTCCAAACGAAAGCAACGGAATCGGATTAAACAATATCGTTCATCGGTATCAGTTTTTAAGTAGCATAGCTGTTGAAATGATCAAGAATGAAACTGAATTTATTGTTAAAATCCCTCTCCTATAAAAATGAATATTCTGATCATAGAAGATGAAGCCCCTGCATTGAACCGTATAAAAAAAATGGTGATGGAGGTTGAGCCCAACTCAGTAATTATTGGCACTGCCGATAGTATTGAATCGGCTGTAGCATTTTTCTCAAAACATCAAAACATTGAACTTGCTTTGATGGATATTGAACTTGCCGATGGACAAAGTTTTGAGATTTTCAATCGGGTATCAATCACCTGTCCGGTAATTTTTACAACTGCTTATGATGAATTTGCATTGAAAGCTTTTAAAGTTAACAGCATCGATTATTTATTAAAACCGATAGATAAAGATGAACTAAAAAAAGCATTTGAAAAATTTAAAAACTTCACTCAAAAAAATTCATTTGATGAACGATTAAAAAATTTGCTTCAAAATTTACAGGAAGAAAAAGTAAAATATAAAAATCGTTTTTTAGTAAAGCTGGGACAAAAACTGATCTCGATCTCCGATGATGAAATAGCGTATTTTTTTTCACAAGATAAATTGTGTTTTGTACTTACAAAATCTTCAAATAAGTATGTGGTAGATTATACTCTCGAAGAACTTGCAAAGATCTTACAACCCGAAAAATTCTTTCACCTTAACCGAAAAACCATTGCTTCAATTTCTGCTATCAGTGATGTGCATACTTATTTTAATGGAAAACTAAAAGTTGAACTGCTTCCAAAATTTGAAGAAGAAACTTTAGTAAGTCGCGAAAAAGCTACCGAATTTAAAGAGTGGTTGGGTAGGTGATTTTATAATGCGCTTTGTTTCCTCGCTACTCTCGGAATGACAATCCACGCATAACTTTAGGGCGCGCGATGCGCGCCTTCTTCTCACTTTTTACTCTGTCATTCCGAACGAAGTGAGGAAGCTGATTTGCTTTGTTTCCTCGCTGCTCTCGGAATGACAATCAGCGCATAACTTTAGGGCGCGCGATGCGCGCCTTCTTCTCACTTTTTACTCTGTCATTCCGAACGA
>CAIUEQ010000027.1 GCA_903898215.1 uncultured Bacteroidota bacterium
CACTTTATCACCAACGAAACTAGGCAAAGCTTTTCGTAGAGATCTTGCACCTTGTTCAGTAACTCCACCTAATAAAACTTCCTTGGGTTTCTCTTGTCCCTCTATTACAGAAACTTCATTATATTTATCTGCTTCATTTATCTTTAAATTTTATTTCGCTCTTAAGAGCTTCCTTGTTTGGTCTTTTATATTAAGATTAATCTCCTACGGAGATTTCCTTTGTCATCATTTTTTTTTCAAATTCCAACTCCGTAGGAGTGAAATATTGGTAAAAAATACAACCAAAATGAAACTAAAGTTCCGTAGGAACGAAATAGTTTTTCTTTCAGATTTGAATTATTTCTATAAAAAACCCATTTGCTTTTTTAACGATTCTTTTTGCCAATCAATCCATGTTTTTGATTTGAAATAATCAATCATTATTTGTTTATATGAAACCTGAGCACTGAAATATTCAGCAAGTTGAGAAGCAGGTCCTGCAAGGCGACCATTAGTATTAAGCATGGCATCAAATAAATTTGCAACAAGTTTTTCGTCACAATAATTTAATGATTTTAAGGAGTTGAACGCACTAGCTCTTGATCTGAATTCCCAAGCATTGCTTGCAAGAAATACCAACTCGTCAACATTTTTTTGTTTATCAATATTATTGATTGCTGCTAGTTCAAGCCATTTAATTCTAACTGAATTACACATGCCGTCAATTCCTTTTGTGACATCTAAATATTTTTTTGAATCGGCAGGATATCGTTTACATAGTTTATCCAAACTTGCTTGTACAACATCATACGATGAATCTGTTAATGATTTTTCGAATAAAGTTTTCCATGCATCTTCATTTCCATTCAATCCTTTGATAACAGCAAGTTTTAAAGATGGCAGAGGCTGATTGAAAACAGTTTTTATTGCATCAATTGTTTTTGCATTATTATCATTTACAAGTTGATTGATGATTTCTGTTTTCATTGCTTGGTAAGTTTCTTTGGCAAAAACTTCCAATAGCAGATCACGCTTTTTTTCTACCTCAATTTCTTTTAATGCAACCAATGCATCATATCTGTCGAGCATAAATTGTGCATGTAAAATCTGTTCTTTCAATTCATCAAATGATTTTTTGAACGTAACAGATTTCATCACATTTGAATTTGGATCGAACAATACAAATGCAATTTCTTTTTTGTTTTTATTTGAAATTTTTACAACTTCAGTTTGCTCTTTTATCCATTCTGTTACCTTATCAAAACTTCCGTCTTTGTAATGAACTTCTAATACTATTGGCATCTTGAAAAGTCCAACAACCTCGCTTCTTTCTTGAGTTTGTTCAATCGCGATTTCTGTTGATCGTGTTCCATCATTGTAGGTTAAATCTTCGTAATGAACAACATAATTTGGTTCGCCACCACGGTATAACCATTCATCAAAAAACCAGCTAAGATCTTTTCCCAATTTATCCTGAATCGCTAAAACCAGATCGTTGGTTTCAACGTTTGAGTACGCATGATTTTTAAGATATAAATTTAAAGCACGTTTCCATTCATCACTTCCTAAAACATAACTCAACATGCTAATTACTCCTGAACCTTTTTGGTATACACGTGCAGTGCCCGCACCGGCAAAACGAATAGGATTTTTATCTTTTTTACTTGCTTCAATTGCAGCATTTTGTTCGGCACGCTTCGACCAATTGTATTCATCTTCACCAAAAATTTCGCGTGTAAACATTTTAGGAAAATACGTAGCATAACTTTCCTGAAGCCATGTGTCGCGGCCATCGCGGGCTGTAATGAAATCGCCTGTCCATTGGTGAGCAAGCTCATGACAATTTACTCCGATATAATTTCTGTCTTTGAAGGCACGTTCATCCACATTAAAAAAATCACCAAAAATTGTTGCGGTTGTATTTTCCATTGCACCATATAAAAAATCTTGCACCATGATTTGCGAATAACTTTCCCATGGGTATGGAATTCCTGTTTCGTGCTCTATAAAATCAACCATTTTTTCAGAGTAACGATAAGTCGGTTCTTGTCTTTCAGGAAACTCTGGGTAATAATAAAAATTCATCGGAACACCTTTTCCACTCTTCGATTGCTTAACAGCATATTTTCCAATTCCAAGCATCAATAAATAACCCGGATGAGGATGAGTCATGGTATAATTCCAAGTAACGGTATTGTCTTTATTGGCAACTTTTTTTAGCAAAGTTCCGTTTGATAAAACCTGAAAATCTTTATCGAAAGTGATGACAGTTTCGGTAATAAATTTATCATTCATATCATCATACATCGGAATCCAATAACGGTTGTCAACTCCTTGCCCTTGCGTCCATATTTGTTTGCGAACAGCCCAAGGAGATTTTTCTTTATTCTCAGGAACATTCCATCCTATAAAATAAATTCCTTTGCGAGGAGTGGCTTCATATTCAAAAATAATCGTTCCTGTTTCGTCCCATTGGAGGGGTTTTCCGGGCTTTATCCAAACTCCTAGTTTATTTGTTGAATAGTTGACAGGTTGATTATTTAACTGTGCTGATTTAAATTTTATATCCGGAGCATCAAAGAAAACCGAATCAACAATTTTTTGAAGAACGGTAAAACTGTGTGTCACTTTTCCTTTTACCAAACCTTTTTCAACATCAAACGACACTTCCACTTTCATCTTTGTGATGTCTAATGAATGCTCTCGATATGCAGTGTTATCTTTTAAATATGAGCGATAAGTATTTTGAGCAAATGTTGTTTGCGAAATAAATGCAGCGATGAATAATAGTTTTTTCATGAATGAAAATTATTCATGCAAAATAATACAATCATTGAATTGTGAAAGAAGTTTTAAAATTGAATCTATTATTTGGAAACTTTTATTGATTCATTTCCTTTTTCATAAATAATTCCATTTAACCCATTTTGAGTTACAATAGCTTTACCATTTTTGAATTTTCCTATGTGTGAATATTTTGCAGGAAGAAATTCCTCACCAGATTCATTAATCATTCCATACAATCCATCTCTAACGACAATAGCTTTACCATTTTTGAATTTTCCTATGTGTGAATATTTTGCAGGAAGAAATTCCTCACCAGATTCATTAATCATTCCATACAAAGCATCACTAACTACAACAGCTTTCCTATTTTTAAATTTTCCTAAGTGATTGTATTTAGCAGGAACGAATTCCTCACCAGATTCATTAATCATTCCATACAAAGCATCACTAACTACAACAGCTTTCCTGTTTTTAAATTTTCCTATGTGATTGTATTTAGCAGGAACGAATTCCTCACCAGATTCATTAATCATTCCATACAATCCATCTCTAGTTACAACAGCTTTCCTGTTTTTAAATTTTCCTATGTGATTGTATTTAGCTGGAACGAATTCTTCGCCTGTTTCATTAATCATTCCGTAGAGACCATTTTTAGTTACAACAGCATTTCCTTTTTTGAATTTGCTTATGAAATCATATTTTAATGGTACGAATTCTATTCCTTTTTCATCAATCATTCCATAGAGACCATTTTTATTTATAAGTGCTCTACCATTTTTGAATTTATCAATATGGTCATATCCATATTGTGCTAATGCAGTTTGTGAAATGATTAAAGCTATAAATAAAATTTTCTTCATGGTTGAAAATTATGTATACGAAAATAAAGCTTTGATTGGAAATGATGAAGTGAAATTATTTATTGTACAAATTCATAGCAACAGCTATACCGCGTTGAGCAAAACATTCAATGGAGTCAACCGATGCTGTGATGAGTTCAGGGATTTGTTTTTGTTCTTCTTCGTTAAATTTATTCAATACAAAATCAACCTGACGACCTTTTGAAAAATCGGCACCGATTCCAAATCGCAATCGTGAATAATTTTGAGTGAGCAATAATTCGTTGATACTTTTTAATCCATTATGTCCGGCATCACTTCCCTTTTCTCTGATTCTTATTTTTCCAAAAGGAATAGCTAAATCATCCACCAAAATAAAAACATTTTCGATGTCAATTTTTAATTTTTCCATCCAATAACGAACTGCTTTGCCGCTAAGATTCATGTATGTGGAAGGCTTGATAACATGCATCTGTTTTCCTTTCATCGAAAAATTTGCATAATCAGCATAACGGTCGGGAGTGAATTTTGAATTGTGTTTATTTACAAATGCATCGGCAATATCAAATCCAATATTATGCCTTGTATGTGCATACTCATCACCAATATTACCAAGTCCTACAATTAAAAATTTCATGGAGCAATTTTACGCAATTTGAAAAATTTACCATACAAATAAAAATAATCTCAATGATCTGAAACAGCTTTAACTTTTTCGGCTTTTTTATAACGTATCAAAAGCACAACAGGAATTCCTATAAGAATAGAAATACCTACCATAAAAAATCCTTTATCGTAACTTGCAATTGCCTGTTGTTTAAAAATAATATTATCCATCATCCGGTTGGCAAGAGATTCGGCATCACCTTGAGAATATCCTAAAGATAAAAAGTTTTGAGTGAAGGCTGAAATTCTTTCGGCACTCACATTGCTAAATTCGGAAACGTAACCCAACATACTTCCTTTTATCAATGCATTTTGATGAGTGATATATAAATTGATGAAAGCAATTCCAACAGCTCCACCAAGTTGTCTGATCATATTTGCCAATCCTACAGCTTGTGCTAAATCTTTGCCACGCAACCCGGCAACTGCTAATGAAATAATTGGCGACATCATAAAACCCATTCCAACACCTCTTAAAACAAATGGGAAATAAAAATTATTTTCACTTGAATCAGGAGATGAAAATGACATCATCATTAAAAAAGTAAAGGTCATCAGAATTCCTGAAATGATAATGAATTTTGGATTAACACCACGTGCCATAAGTTTTGCTACTGTAGGCATAGCAAAGGCCGAACACAACGCACTGGGAATCATAAATACTCCAGTTTCGGTGGCTGTCCATCCTAAAGATATTTGCGCAAAAAGAGGAAAAATAAACACTGTTCCAAATAACATCATCCCAAGCATGAGGTTCATAATACTTCCCATCACAAGATTGAAACTTTTATACAAACGAATATTTACAGCAGGATGTTCGGTGGTAAGTTCTTGATAAATAAATGCAATCAAGCCGATAACAAATACAAATGAGAATACTACAATTTCGGTGCTTTCAAACCAATCGTCTTTTGTTCCTTCTTCTAAAACAAATTGTAATGAACCTACTGATAATACCAGAAAAATAATTCCCCACCAGTCGATCTCCTTTGGTTTAACGGCACCGATTCTATTCGTTACAAAAGTCCACGATAAAATTGATGCGGCAATTCCAATTGGAATATTTACAAAAAATATCCAGTGCCATGAAAAATTATCTGTGATATAACCGCCAAGAGTTGGACCAAAAGTTGGACCTAAAATAATTCCCATTCCAAAAATTGCACTTGCAGTTCCAATCTTTTCAGGAGGAAATGCACCGATGATAATTGTTTGTGCAGTGGATAATAAACCACCACCGCCTAAACCTTGTACAAAACGCCAAAATACCAATGTCCAAAGGTCGTGAGAAATTCCGCACATCAATGAAGCGAAAGTGAAAATCAATACAGATGCAGTGAAATAATTTTTTCTTCCAAACAAATCAGAGAGCATGCTGGTAAGTGGAATGATGATCACATTTGAGATGGCATAGGAAGTAGTTACCCATGCAATTTCTACTGTAGTTGCACCAATACTTCCACTGATTTCTCGCAACGAAACGTTTACAATTGTTGCGTCAATGAGTTCGAGAATTGCACACGAAATGGCAGTTAATATCAATATCCACTTTTCAAATCCTATAGGATATTGATTTTGAAGTTGCATCGTTTTGTTCACTAAAATTATTTTAATTTCACTTCAACAAATGCACTTAAACCGGGAAACAACACATCAGCTTGATCTTTCGGAAAATCAATAATTGCAATACGAACAGAAATTCGTTGTGTAACTTTAATAAAATTTCCTGTTGCATTATCGGGAGGCAACAATGAAAATTTTGCTCCTGTTGCACCAACAAACGATTCAATTTTTCCCTTTATTTTTAAATCGGGATAGGCATCCAATTTTATTTCTACTTCCTGTCCAACGCTAAGTTTTTTTATTTGTGTTTCTTTAAAATTAGCGGTCACCCAAAAATTTTCTTTGTCTATTTCTGAGCAAAGTGGTTGGCCCATAGAAATGAATTGCCCATTTTCGATAGATCTTTTTGAAATTATTCCATCACGAGGAGCTTCAACTTTAGCATAACCTAAAAGCGTTTTTGCCAAAGTAAGTTCTGTTTCTCGCTGTCTCACCAAAGCTTGTGCTAAAGTAATTTGAGCTTGTTGTGCATCTACTTGCGAATAAGCTCCACTTGATTGTGCTTGCGATGATTTATAATTATTTACGGCAACTTCATATTGTGCTTTGGCAACATCAACATCTGCTTTTGATGCATCGTAAGCTGAGCGAGTTGAAACATTTGCATTGTATAAATTACTGATACGCTTAAAATCTTCGATAAGTTTTAGCCATTTAATTTTTGCAGCTTCAACATTTTGCTCAGAAGCAAATGATGATTGTTCAACAGCAGTTGCATTCTTTTTTCCTGAACTTGCATTACTGCTTACCGATAATAAGTTTGCTCTTGAATTTTCGAGTGCAGCTTGTGCTTGAGCTACTTTTGTTTTCAACTCTGTATCATCAATTTCAATAAGCAATTGCCCCTTTTTTACATGTTCATTATCTTTAAAAAAAATGTTCTTTACATAACCACTAACACTTGAACGAATGGGAATAATGCTTGCATCAATCTGTGCATTATCAGTTGATTCATAAGAGGTGCTTACCGACCAAAAACGAAATCCTGCAATGGCAAGAACTAATAAAATAATAGAAAAAATAATTACTCGCTTGCGGTCAAATCTTGTTTTTTTTGTTCCTTTTGTTCCTTCACCCGCCACATTTGACGCTACCTGATCTGTACTCATATATATTTATTACTGGAAAAACTTTAACAAATAACGATGGTTAAAGTTTAAAAATTGATTAAAAAATTTTAATGATCAACTAGGTTGCTCCTTTGCTTTCCCAATTCAAACGGTGTATTTGAATAAATAATTGTATAAAAATTATTCGATAACAACCGACCGTTGCATCATTGAAATACCATCTTTATTTTTCATTTGTAAATAATAAACACCTTTTGGTAAAGCTGCAAAATTAAGTTGGTGAGAATTTGTTCCTGATAAAAAATCTTTTGATTCGTCAATAATTTTCTTCCCTGTAATATCATAAACTGCAAAAGTGATTTGTTGAGATTCATTTAACTCAAATTCTATCGTCACTTTATCTTTTAAAGGGTTTGGAAATAATTTTAAATTGCTAATAATGTTCAGGTCGTTTAGTCCTAAATTATTAATAATATTAATACTACTGCTGCTAATAGGACATGCGCTATTATAATACACATCCACGTAATAATTACCCCTAGAACCCATAATATAGAATTGCTGCCCTGCCCCTTGTATTGCAAACCAATTGTTGGTAATCCCACCGAACCACATATACCATTGATATCTTATATATCCTGGATTTATAAGGTCACAAAAAAGGGTATCACCTTTTTGTGTAATATGAGGGATTGGAGGAACAGGTTCTACTTGTTGTATTACCAACTTATTTGAAGTTACAACGGAAGGTTTTGCACAAGGTAAACTGCTGTAAATTTTGCAGCTAACCGTATCATATTTTTTTAAATTATTTATCTTGAATGGAGTTGGAGTTCCAGAATAACCAAATAAGGTTGAATCGTTTACTTGCCATGCAAAGTAAGGGTTATCTCCGGCAACTTTTGGAGATGAAAAATTAAATTCTACCAAAGCACGTTCACATATTATTGAAGTTCCATTTCGTATGATAGAAATTGTAGGAGTAAATGTTTGCGAAATAATAATATTTTTTGTTTTGGTATTACCGCTTTGTGTAATTGATGTAGTTGTTAACGAAACTGAATATGTACCGGCATGAAATAAAACAACAGGATTTTTTGACTTGGCATTTGTTCCATTTACAAAAGAAACATTTGATGGAGAAAATGTCCAGTACCAAGATGATGGATTATTTGTAGTAATGTCGGTAAATGAAACCGTATCATCTGAACAAGAATTGGTAGAAGAAAAATTAAAATCTGTAACAGGAGCGGTCATGTTTGAAACACCTGTTACGCTAATATCGTCAAGGTATAAATTGTTTCCATTACCACTAATATTTTCAAATTTTATTTTTATAACATTTCCTAAAAACTGTGAAAGGTTAATTGTTTTGCAAGATGCATAACCGATATTTCCACACCAGTCAATAAAAGTATAAGGTGCAAATGCTGTTGTTAAATTTGCGTTTGTTATAAAATCATACCCTGATGAATTTTGTGTTTCGATATAAGATGTAACACGATTCCAAGTAGCACCACAATTTGTTGAAACATAAATTGCCATTGAATCTTGATGAATAGAATCATACCTTCTGTAAGCATGTTTAAAATTTAAAATTGCCGATGAATAACCATTTAGATTTATTGCTGGTGAAATTAATCCATCACGTTTAATTGAATTTCTTGCACTGTTATAATTAAAATTATTTACTCCGATGGAATAGTAGCTACTGCCATTTCCCGTTACATTATATTTTGTCCATGTATAGCTTGAATCAGGATTTTCAATGCTCCAATTTTTATAAGTAGAATCATTTTCCCAATTTTCTATATATGGTAAAAGCAAGCCTCCTGCATAAATGTAATTGTTTTTTGTGAGAGAATATGTGCCTAGCGAATCAGTTACCGAAAGATTAATTTTATAATATCCTGGCGAAGTAAATTGCACTTTTGGATTTTGCGAATATTGATCTGTTCCATTTATAAAACTAAATGATAATGGTGTAATCGTCCATGAGTACGAGGTATATGAATGATTGCTGGTATCAAAAAAAGTTACCGTATCATTTAAGCAAGGCAAAGTTTTACTAGAAGTAAAAGCTGGTTTTTGAGCATATACTTTATTACTTATGATAAAACAGATAAGCAATAAAAAATAAATGAGAAATCGAAATTTCATGATTATCAATTTATTAACAATCAAATTTATTCATTTATTTTATTTAATCAAGTGCCACAAACTTTCCATATAAGCGGCATCTTTAATTTTATCTTCAGCTTTATCGGCAATAATTTTTTCTAATAGAATATTGTTTTTTATTCCTTGGTCGAAAGCATATTTATATGAACTCAAACTAAAAGTCACCAGCTCATATTGCGATTTAAATTTGTCAGGATACAACTCAGTTAGATCATGCTCGATATGTTTTTTGTGAAGAAAATGTTTGTCGCCAACTTTCTCTGCCATCTCTGTATAATTTTGAATAGCGAGTTCAGAAATTGCATCAGCATTTGGCTTGCGTTCTTTTTGATATTCTTCAAATATTTTATTCCAGTCGCTACCATATTTTTCAATACATTCATCCATTACAAATGCATCTTCGAAACTGCAATTCATTCCTTGTCCGTAAAAAGGAACAACAGCATGGGCAGCATCTCCCATCAATGCCAACTTATCTTTTTTAACCCATGGGAAACATCTTACCGTTACCAAACTTGAAGTAGGATTTTCAAAAAAATCATCAATTAGTGTTGGCATTAATTTAACAGCATCAGCAAATTGTTCGTTAAAAAATGTGGCAACTTGCTCTTTAGTTTTTAAGTTTTCAAAACTATGTTCACCTTCAAAAGGCAAGAAAAGAGTACAGGTATAATCGCCACTTAAATTTGGCAAAGCAATCATCATAAATTTTCCACGAGGCCAAATATGCAGAGCGTTTTTCTCTAGTAAAAATTTCCCGTTTTCACCGGCAGGAATATTCAATTCTTTGTAGCCAACTTCTAAATAATTTTGCCAGTAATTAAATCGGTCGGAAGTTTGTAACTTATTTCGAGTAGCAGCAAAAGCGCCATCAGTTCCAATAATTCTATCAGATTGAAATATTTGATGGGAACCATTTTCCATTTCAAAAACGGAAACACTGTTTTCAATATCCACATCAATACATTTTGTATTAAAATGGAGAGTGATATTTTTAAATTCATCAGCCAATTCCAGCAATCGAATATTCAATCTTCCACGCGAAACAGAGTTGATGGCTTGCCCTTCTTTGCCATAAGGGTGATAAGCCAACTCACCATCTTTTTGATGCATCATTCTTCCGGTCATAGGAACAGCATCAGCTAAAATTTCTTTATCCAAACCAACTTTTTCAAGAGCTTTTAAACCGCGTGTTGACAAAGCAAGATTGATTGATTTTCCTGCTGAGATTTTATTTTTTCGCATATCCGGCCTGCGTTCAAACAAGTTAATTTCGAAACCACGTTTTGCTAAATAAATAGCCATTAAACTTCCTGAAAGTCCACCACCTATGATGTTAATTTTTTCTGACATGTTTTTGTTTTTATAACGCAGAGTCGCTGAGAACGCAAAGTGTTTTCTCTGCGAACTTTGCGCCTCTGCGTTTAATTAAAATACTCTTTCATTGCTTCACCCACTCTGTAAACATCTTCAAAACTATTGTACAAAGGAACAGGGCTCATTCTAATTACATCAGGTTCGCGCCAATCGGGCATGATGTTTTTTGTTTGTAAATAGTCGAATAATTTTTTGCCGTCTTTTTTTACAATGATAGAAAGTTGGCAACCTCTTTCGTCTTTATTTTTTGGAGTGATGATGGTTAAATGTTGGGAGAAATCGTTTAAAATAAATTCTAAATATCCTGTTAGTAAAATACTTTTCTTTCTAAGATTTTCTATTCCCGCTTCGTCAATAATTTCTAAAGAAGCTTTATGAATTGCCATCGGGATAATTTGTGCATTGCTAAGTTGCCATCCGGCTGCTCCTTGCATGGGAATAAATCCTTTTTTCATTTTGAATCTTTCCTTTTCATCATGTCCCCACCAACCGGCAAAACGAACTAAATCAGGATTGTTGCCATGACATTCGTTTACAAAAACCCCACTTGTTCCACCCGGTCCCGAATTCAAATATTTATAGGTACACCATACTGCAAAATCAACATCCCAATCATGTAATTGCAACTGTAAATTTCCGGCAGCATGAGCCAGATCAAAACCTGCTGTTGCTCCAATTTCATGTGCTGCTTTTGTGATTGCTTGCATATCAAATGCCTGCCCGGTATAATAATTCACACCACCCAACATCACGATGGCGAGGTCATCTTTATGTTCATATATTTTTGCAAGGATATCTTCTGTGCGAAGAAGATATTCTCCATCACGAGGTTTCAATTCAATGATGGCATCATCAGGATTTAGCCCATGAAAACGTGCTTGAGTTTCCATCGCATATTGGTCAGAAGGAAATGCACTTGCCTCCATCATTATTTTATAACGAATTTTTGTAGGACGATAAAAACTTACCATCATCAAATGCAAATTTGCAGTGAGGTTATTCATAATGATCACTTCACTTTCATTTGCCCCAACAATTTTTGCAGCTTTTTCTGTTAAAAAATGATGATAATACATCCAAGGGTTCTTGCCTTCAAAATGTCCTTCAACACCTAATTCGGCCCAATCTTTCAACTCCTGATCAATTGCGGCCTTTACATTTTTTGGCTGAAGACCGAGAGAGTTTCCGCATAAATAAACAATATGCTTATCATCTTTTTTAAGTAGATGAAAATGGTTTTGAAATTTAGATAAGATATCTTCTTTATCTAATTGTTGTGCGAATGTTAAAGTGTTTTTGTATAGCATATAAAAATTTCACGCCAAACATAAAGCGTTCTGCAATTTAAATAGACAATTGAATTAAAAAAGTGTTTTAAAATTAAAGGAAGGTTTTTATTATAAAACGAAAAGGCCCCCCTCCGGGAGCCTTCTCTAGCCTATGAAACAAATTGCACCTCTACTCAAAAGATGCAATATTTTAAATGAATGGTAAATTAAATTGAACATTCATTTTGAAATTTCTTTTGAAGAATTACAGAGCAAATTTAATTTTAATTTATAATTTCAATAAAATAATTTTTGTAGAAATTTTTTTACAAACTGAAAATTTAAATCTAGTGTTTTGGCTTTATTCCGAGTTTTAATTTTAAATTTTCTGTTAGATATAACATGACAGGAACAAGAACTAAAGTTAATATTGTTGCGAAACTTAACCCGAATATCATGGTCCAAGAAAGTGGTCCCCAGAAAGCAACATTATCTCCTCCAAAATGTATGTGAGGATTTAATTCGCTGAACAAGGTTACAAAATCCATATTTAAACCAATTGCTAAAGGTATCAAGCCTAAAATTGTTGCCGATGCTGTAAGAATAACCGGGGTCATACGTGTACGTCCTGCATCAATAATAGCTTCTCTTAATGGAACTCCTTGCTTCAATAATATTTCGGTAAATTCAACTAATAAAATTCCGTTTCTTACAACAATTCCAGCTAAAGCAATTATTCCAACGCCAGTCATGATCACTGAGAAATGCATTTTTGTGATTGCAAATCCTAAAAATACTCCAATGATACTCAGAACAATTTCTGATAAAATAATGATTGGTTTTGAAATAGAATTGAATTGGGTAACAAGAATCAAAAAAATCATTCCCAGAGAAATCAGCATTGCTTTACCAAGGAATGCGCCTGTTTCTGCTTGCTCTTCTTGCTCTCCCGCCATGTTCAAAATTACACCATCAGGCAAACCATATTGTGCCGCAGCTTTTTTAACTTTTGGCACCACTTCATTTCCATTAAATCCACTTAATACATTGGAAGAAATGGTAACAATGCGTGATTGATTTTTACGTTTGATACCGCCATAAGTATTTGAATATTTTATTTTAGCAACAGACGACATTGGTATTTGCCTGAGCACTCCACCCATATTCATATCGCGGAAAGTGATTTTCAAATTCATCAAAGCATCAATATCGTTTCTTTGATTTTGTTTTAAACGAACCTGAATTGGATATTCATCATCGGCATCACGAAGTTTAGTGGTTCTATCTAAACCAAAAACTGCTTTACGAAGTTCCATTCCAATTTGACCTGTTGAAATTCCTTCACGATTTGCACGTTCACGGTCAATTTCGATTAATAATTCGGGATTGTTATCTTGTAAATCAGATTTTAGTTCTTCAACACCTGGAATTTGTAAAGAGTCAAGAAAGCGTTTAAAATTTTTAGAAGTTTTAACCAATTGAGGAAAATTATCACCCATCAATTCAATGGTAATTGGTTTACCTGTTGGCGGACCACCTTGCTCTTGTTCTACAATAATTTCTGCACCGGGAATTCCTTTTACTTCTTGTCTAATTTTATCAAGGTAAGTTGTAGTTGATTGCCCTTTTCGTTTTCCATATTCAACAAAAGCAACAGTAACTTTTGCCAAATGCGGATTTACACTTTGATCAAATTCTCGTGGATTTCCTGCTCCAACTGCAACGTTTGAAATAACAGATTCAACAAGAGGATTATTTTCTCCAACAACTTTATAAATTTTAGCTTCAACAATTTTGGTAATCGAATCGGTATAAGTTTGATCTGTTCCAACCGGTAAGGCAATATAGGTATAAACAAAATTTGGTTCAGCCTTTGGAAAGAAATCAATTTTAGGAGAACGAATGATGAGTAATGCAATGCTAAAAATAAACAAACCTAAAGTACTTAACAAAGCCCAGATTGGTCTGCGTCCAATAAGGACCCAGTTCATCATGTTTTTATAATTATCCTGAACCGAAGGCCAAGTTTTATCTTGGAATTTTTTAATCACATCATGCAACACAAATCTGTTTAAGGCATAAAAACCATACATCGTTACAACCAGATTTCCCATTCCCCAATTTTTGAAAACGTAAAACAGTAATGCAATAACAGCAAAAACGATTGTAGCAATTTTGAAACTTTTTTTGTTTTTGTTTGCAGCCTCTTCCTCTTCATTTGTTTTCATAAAGCTAACAGCAAAAACAGGGTTGATAATATAGGCAACGATGAGAGATGCTGTTAAAGTAACAATAAGCGTAATGGGTAAATAAAACATGAACTTACCAATTACTCCTTGCCAAAATGCAAGCGGAATAAACGGAGCAAGTGTTGTTAAAGTTCCCGATAAAACCGGCATGAAAATTTCTCCGGCAGCCATCTTTGCAGCTTTTTTTATTGGAACTTTTCCATTGTTAAAAATCCGATGAGTGTTTTCAATAACCACAATGGCATCATCAACAACAATTCCGAGTGCAAGTAAAAATGCAAATAACACAATCATGTTTAATGTGAAGCCTAAACTTGGCAATAACAAAAAGGCGATGAAGCTAGAAAGAGGAACCGACATAGCAACAAAAATTGCATTGGTGGCTCCCATAAAAAACATGAGAATGAATGTTACCAATAAAAATCCGATGATAATGGTATTGATGAGATCATGAACAGTAACTCGTGTTTTGGTTGATTGATCGCCTGTGATAGTAACTTTTAATTCTTTAGGGAAATAGTTTTTTCCCATGTCTTCTGAAATTGTTCGGATCTTATCTGAAGCATCAATCAAGTTTGCACCACTTCTTTTTATTACATTTAAAGTGATTACATTTTTATGATCTAAACGGGCAAAACTTTCTTGTTCTTTAAATGCATCTTTTACTTCTGCGATATCTTTTAAAAAAATAGTTGCACCAGTTTGCGAACGTATAATCATGTTGCCAACATCATCCGAACTTTTAAATTCTCCTTTAATATTTATCGAACGTTTAACGCCATCCATTTTGGCTTCACCACCTGAGATGGTTAAATTCTCTGAACTCACTGCACGCTCAACATCTCCAAGTGAAACATTGGCAGCTCCCATTTTATAAATATCGAGATTCACCTGGATTTCACGATCTAGTGCACCAACTAAATCAACACGTGTAATTTCTTTTAATCCTTCTATTTTATCTTTTAAATCGTCTGCATATTTTTTTAATTTATCCAAAGAAAAATCTCCTGAAATATTCACGTTCATGATTGGCATTTGTGAAATATCAATATCCATTACTGTAGGATCATTTGGCAAATCATTAGGCAAATCTGATCGTGCTTTATCTACTTCATCTTTTACTTTTTGTTTTGCAATTGGAATTTTAACATCGGTGTTAAACTCAACCGTGATCATCGAAAAATTTTGTTTCGAATTGCTGGTAACTTTTTTTACACCGGCAATTGATTTCATTCTTTTTTCGATAGGCTTGGTAACCGTATTTTCCATATCGGTTGGAGAGGTTCCAGGTCTAACAGTAGTTACTAAAATTTGAGGAAAAACCACTTCTGGAAATTGCTCTTTTGGCATGCTGTTAAAGGATAAGAAACCCATTAATGTGATGATGATAGTAATCACATAAATACTGGTTTTATTGTCTATTGCCCAGCTTGATGGTTTAAATTCTTTTTCAAAATCTTTCATTTTTTATTTTTTTAAATGAGTGTTCATTAATAATTTTCAAACAAATTTTATGTCGAAAAAAATGAAGCACATTTATGAAATTATCTTTTTAGTAAATGCTTTACGAATTAAAATTTAATCAATTCACCATCATTTAAATTATTGTAACCTGTAGTAATTAATAGGTCACCAATTTGTAGTCCGCTTTTAATTTCAGCAGCACCTTCATAGGTTTCACCAACAATTACTTCACGTTTTCTGGCAACTTTTTTCCCGTTTTCATCATCAGCAACAAACACATAATTTTTGTTCTCAATATTTTGAACAGAGTTTATCGGGACAACAATTGCTTTATCATTTGTGTAATCCACAATGCTTACTTGAGCAATCATATTTGGCCGATAATCATCGCTTGTGGGCAATGCAACTTCAACATTAAATGAGCGTGTTAAAGAATTAATAACTTTTGCGATGTAGGTTACTTTTGAAGTAGTTGATTTGTTAATATCAGGGAAAACAAGATTTACAGTATTAGCAATTTCAATTTTTGATGCATAAGCTTCAGCTAAGTCGGCTCGTACTTTTAATTTACTTAAATTAACCACTCTAATTGAAGGCATTCCTGGCGCAACATTTTGTCCAAGCTTAATAAAAACTTCATCAACAGTACCAGTAAAAGGTGCTTTGATAAAATACATATCAAGATTTCTTTTCACTTGTTCAATTTTTTGCTCCATTGATTCTTTGTTATTTTTTGCTTGAAGATATTGCATTTCGGTACCAACTTTTTGTTCCCACAAAGACTTTTGTCTATTGTAAACATCTTTAACAAGTTCGTATGAAGATTGAAGATCGGCAAGTTGAGATTTAGTTACATCGTTTTCAATTTCGGCCATTACGTCTCCTGTTTTTACATTGCTTCCTGCAACAACATTTACTTTGGTTATTGTGCCTGGCATTTTTGTCGAAATGGTAATATTTTCATCACCTTCAATTCTTCCTTGCACATCAATAGCATGTAAAAATTGTTGAGTTTCCAATTTAGTAACCATCACATTTTTTAATTTGTCGGTTGATTTTGTTGTATCGCCACTTTGCGAAATTTCATCTTCTAACCCTTTAATTTTATCTGAAAGTTCAACACGCTGAGCTTTTAGTTTTTCGAGTTTTGTTTTCTTTGCATCAATGCTGTCTCCTCCACAAGCAACAGTTGCAAGAAGGATAATTGAAGCGATAATTTTTGAAATTGTTTTCATACTTTATATTTTCTCTTTTAATTATTATTATTTGATATCTCCATAAGCTCTTCTCAACTCAATTTGAGCAGAGAAATAATCATAAATTGTACTCAGATATGTTTGTCGTGCATTTGCCAAATCGTTTTGAGAATTTGTTAAATCTAGACTTGAACCTACCCCATTTTTATATTTTATATTTACACGATCGTAAATTTCTTGAGCTAATTTTAAATTATCTTCCTGGATTTTCACCTGACGGTTTGCAAGTTCAAAAGCCATTTTTGTTGATGAGATTTTTTGGTCGATAGCATTTTCTAAATTCTTTATATTGTTTTCAGTTTGAGAAATACTGATTTTGGATTGTTGTAATTGAGCATTTTTGCGTAATCCGTCAAATACAGGAATGTTTAAATTAAGTCCCCAATATGTTCCGGGATACCAAGTGTTTCCTAATGAACTAAAATCTCCTGCAAATGCATTTCGTTGGGTTGACACAACTCCTGAAAGTGATGGTGCATAACCAAATAATATTCTTTTCCTGTCTAAATCCTGTAACCTTAATTGTTGATTGAGTATTTGATATTCGGGAAGTTTGTTATAATCGCTTTTTGATTCAGCTGATGGTGCTTTTGTGTTTTGATATAATTCACTTAATTTATCTGTTAAGTTAATACTATCCGAAACATTTATTCCAAGCTGTAATTCCAAGACCATTAAAGCAACTTTGTATGAATTATAAATTCTTTCTCTCTGCAAAAGCAAGCTCGAATATTGAAGAGTTACACGATCAAAATCAGTTTTCTCAATTAAACCATTTGCGTATGTTTTTTCCAAATCATTTTTGGTTTTTGCCATTGTTAAAATGTTTGTATCAATTAATAACGCATTTGTTTGAAGCAGTAATGCCAAATAATATGCTTTAGTAACATTTACTTCAGTTTCAATTTCACCTCTGTTCACATTTAACTTTGCTAAATTCACATATTCGCTTGCAGCTTTTACTCCCATCAAAAATCCACCGTCAAAAAGAAGTTGTGTGCCTGTAATACTTGCAGTTGAGCTAAATGGTTGTCCAAATTGCAATGGGGTAATTTTTCCTCCAAAATTTATAAAATTTGTGGCAATAGTTGTATTATTTATAAAGTTGCCACTTGCATTAATTTGCGGTAAACCTAATGCCAAAATTTCATTCACCTTTTTCTCTGATGCAATGACATCGAGTTTGTTATTTTTTAGTGAATAATTATTCTGTTTGGCAAATTCAATAGCTTGTGAAAGCGAAAATGACTTCACTTCATTTTTTTTATTTTGCGCCTTTGCGTTAAAGTAAAACACACCAAGCAGCATCAATAATCCAAAGTATTTTTTCATTGTATGATGATTTTTTATTTTTAGTTATTTTTTATTTTTTCGTTTAATATTTTCAAACCTTTTTCGGTGCAAATTGCACGTAAATGGTATTTCATGATTTCAAAATGTAATTCACGGAAGGTTTTATGCTCGTTTTGAAATCCAGTTGGTGAAACCAAAAAATCAATCAAGTGAACATATAAACTTGCAATAAGTTTTACGTCAATATCTTTTTGATAATATCCTTTTGATTGTCCTGTTTCAAGATTATTTAAAACATTTTGGTAAACGAAATTGGTTTTAAATTCAACAAAATTATCCCAACTCGATTTAAAATATTTTTTAAGATCATACAGCACTCCCGGATTGATTTGTCTGAGTTGTGTGCTCAAAGAATCGGAAATGTTTAACATGTAGGAAATGGGATCCAGTTTTAAAGTTTCTATATTTTGGCAAGAAACTTTTTGATCTTCCAAATGCTGAAGCATGGTTTGATTTACTAAATCGTTTTTATCTTCAAAATATAGGTACAGTGTTTTTTTTGAGATACCTAGTTCTCTCGCTACATCATCCATGGTAATGCTTTTAAAGCCGTATTTCATGAAAAGCATTTCGGCTTCACGTAAAATTTTTATTTTGATATCTGGATGTTCGCTCATTAATTTTTTAAAATTGCGGCAGCAAATGTAAAGGCATTTTTTGTATCGGAAACTATTTTTGTATTAAAAGTTTATTAAGTTTATATGTAGATGAAAATCTGATATTTAAAATCAAAGCATATTTAGATAAATTGATTAAAGATAAAATTTACATTTGAGTTTTACAGGATAAAATCGGTATTTGCACACCAAATGAATACTCAAGCAAGGCCATATTTAGTTGGAATTACGGGTGGAAGTGCATCTGGTAAAACCCGATTTCTTAATGAACTTGGGCAATTGTTTAATAAAAACGAGGTATGCTTTTTATCTCAAGACAATTATTATAAAAGTACAGAGCATCATACAAAAGATGAGAACGGACATGTCAATTATGATCTTCCAAGTTGTATAGATCTTGATGCATTTAAAACTGATATCTTAAAATTGTGTAATAACGAACCTGTAAAACGCAGAGAATACCGTTTCCAACACAATGAGCAATTAGGAAAATGGCTCGAATATCTTCCGGCTCCAATAATCATTGCTGAAGGGTTATTTATTTTTTATGAGAAAGAAATTTTTAAGCAGTTTGATTTAAAGATATTTATTGATGCAAGTGAAGATGTTCAGCTTGAAAGACGCATTAATCGTGATACGAATGAAAGAAACATTTCTCGGGAGTTTATTTTATATCAATGGAAAAACCATGTAAAACCCGCATTTGAACAATATCTTTTACCATATAAAGAAAAAGCGGATGTGGTAATTAATAATAACAAACATTTTAACAATAGCCTAAAAGTGATTGAAGACCATTTTAGAATGATTTTGAACCAAGCTCAAAACACCCAATTAAATATTGAAAAGAGCCTTTAATAATTGATTTTAAGCGGCTTCTAAAAACTTTGCATTTACATGTGGTAAAAACTATATTTGCCCGCTTTCAGACAGAGTAACTAAATAATATCTAATAGAATAAATAGAATAAAATGAAAAGTAAAGGCGCAGTAAAGCTATTCGCAATCGCACTCGCATTGGTATGTTTATACCAGTTGAGTTTTACATTAATAACTTACAGAGTAGAGAAAAAGGCAAAAGAATTTGCTAACGGTGATGTAGAAAAAGAAAAATTATATATTGATTCTGTTTCCCGTGAACCGGTTTATAATTTGGGTTTTGCTAAATACACCTATTTACAATGTAAAGAACGTGAGTTAAATCTTGGTCTCGATTTGCAAGGAGGAATGAACGTTACTCTTGAAGTATCGCTTGGAGATTTGATACGTTCGTTGTCAAATAATAATACAGATCCAAATTTTAACAAGGCAATTTTGCTAACCAACGAAAAAATCAAAAAAAGCACTAAAGATTATGTGACTCTTTTTGGTGAAAGCTATGCCGAAGTTGAACCTAACGGAAAACTTGCAGCAATTTTTGCAAATCAAAGTAATAAAGATAAAGTAAAGATCAGCTCTACAAATCCTGAAGTATTAAAATATATTCATGATGAAGCTAATCAAGCTATCAATCGCTCGTTTCAAATTCTTCGTGCTCGTATTGACAAGTTTGGAGTAACTCAACCTAACATTCAAAAACTGGAAGGTTCTGGTCGTATTTTGGTTGAATTACCCGGTGTTGATAATCCTCAACGTGTTCGTAAACTATTACAAGGAACTGCTAAATTGGAGTTCTGGGAAACATATGATAATCCTGAAGCTTATAAATACCTTTCAACTGCAAATGATGTTTTGAGTAAAATATTTGCAAACGAAAAAATGAAAGATGATTCTACAGCTACAGATACAACATCAACTACTAGTGCTTTATCAGGATTAGGAAATGCAACTGCTGCAGCTAAAGATACTTCTTCATTATCGGATACAAGTAAAGCTAAAATTGAAAAAATCAAAAAAGAGAATCCTCTTTTCATTTTACTTCGTCCATATGCAAACGAACAAAATCAATTAGTTGAAAAAGGTGCTACTTGTGGTATTGCAGCAATTAAAGATACAGCAAAAGTTAATGACTATTTAAATCGCCCTGAAGTTAAAGCAGCAATGCCTTCAAATATTCGTTTTGCATGGAATTATAAAGGATTTGGAACTAACGGTGAAGCAGTTTTATTGTTTGCTTTAAAAGCTTCAAAAGATGGTAACGCATCATTAAGTGGTGATAAAGTTATCGATGCAAAAAAAGATATTTCTCAAACCGGACAAACAGAAGTTTCAATGAACATGAATGCTGAAGGTGCACATGTTTGGAGAAATTTAACAAAAAATAATGTTGGTCATTCAATTGCAATTGTACTTGATGATGTAGTTTACTCAGCGCCAAATGTTCAGAATGAAATTCCTAACGGACGCTCTTCAATAACAGGAAGTTTTACCGCTGAAGAAGCTTCCGATTTAGCAAATATTTTAAAGGCAGGTAAATTACCGGCACCAACTAAAATTGTAGGTGAAGCAATCGTTGGTCCAACTCTCGGACAAGAAGCCATCAGTTCAGGTTTATTCTCATTCGTAATTGCATTATTAATTGTACTTGCCTTCATGGCATTTTATTATAACAGCGCTGGTTTAGTAGCGGATGTTGCTTTATTCGCTAACGTATTTTTTGTGGTCGGAGTTCTTTCCTCACTCGGTGCGGTTCTAACTTTACCGGGTATTGCCGGTATCGTTTTAACAATCGGAATGTCGGTGGATGCAAACATTTTGATCTTTGAACGTGTTCGAGAAGAAATGCATCACAATGCGAAGAATGTTAAAAATGCAATTAGCGATGGATTCTCTCATGCCATGTCTTCCATTCTCGATTCAAACATCACAACGTTATTATTAGGTATCATTCTTTATACATTTGGAACAGGACCAATTCAAGGTTTTGCAACTACTCTAATCATCGGTATCTTAACATCTTTGTTCTCTGCAATTTTCATCACACGTTTAATTTTCGAATGGCAGATCAATAAAGGAAAAGTAATTACTCTTTGGAGAGCTTCAACTGAAAATATTTTCAAAAATATCAATATCGATTTCGTTGGAAAACGTAAGCTCTATTATATATTTTCAACTAGTGTAATTGCATTGGGTGTTGTTTTCTTTTTCATTCATGGCGGTTTCAATATGGGTGTTGATTTTAAAGGTGGACGCTCATATGTTGTTCGTTTTGAAAAACCAATGACAACTGATCAGATTCGTGAATCTCTTTCAAAAGGATTTGGTGCACAACCTGAAGTTAAAACATACGGAAGCAGCAGTCAGTATAAAATCACAACTTCATATTTAATTGATGATGCAAGTGATAATGCTGAAGCAAAAGTGGAAGATGCTTTAAAAACAGGATTAACAACTCTTCATACAAAATATGATGTGATGAACTCACAAAAAGTTGGTGAAACTATTTCGGCAGATATTAAAACAAAAGCAATTTGGGCAATCTTGTTCTCTTGTATATTGATGTTTATTTACATCTTCGTTCGATTTAAAAAATGGCAATATGGTTTGGGTGCGGTTGCGGCTTTGGCGCATGACGTGCTAGTGGTATTAAGTGTGTTTGCAATTTTAGAAAATGTAATGCCTTTCTCACTTGAAATAAACCAAGATTTTATTGCGGCAATTTTAACGGTAATGGGTTACTCGATGACAGATACTGTTGTGGTATTTGATAGAATAAGAGAATATTTAACTCAGAAAAATAAAGCTGATTTAGATAAAGACGAAAAGATTACTGTAATCAATTATGCATTGAATTCTACATTGAGTAGAACCATCAATACATCGTTAACTATATTCTTTGTATTGCTTGCAATATTTATTTTTGGTGGAGAAACTATACGCGGATTCTCGTTTGCATTGTTGATTGGTATCGTTGTTGGAACTTACTCATCACTTTGTATTGCAACACCAATTGTTGTTGATTTCGATAAAAAGAAATAAATAATTTTACAATCGTCTGACGCATCAAAAGCGTCTGACGATTTTTAGAAAGGCTGTCCAGAAATGGGCAGCTTTTTTTGTGTTAAATATTTTTTTCATTGAGTTATTCAAATAAGTTAAATTTGTTTGACTAAAAATAACAATGGACACATCATTAAATACCGTAAGAAATTTATTATCAGAAAATATTACTTCTCTTAAAAAGGAATATCCGATCGAGAGAATTGGTATGTTTGGTTCTATTACACGCAATGATTTTGATGCTGAAAAAAGTGATGTTGATTTGATTGTAGAATTTAACGGTGAAATTGGTTATGGATTTATTGAACTTGCCGAGAAACTCGAAAAATTATTGAATAGAAAAGTTGACCTTGTCTCGAAGAATGGTTTAAAACCAAGGCACTGGGAATATCTTAAATCCAGAATTATTTATGTCTGAACGGCCTGTAATAATTTTATTGGAAGACGTTCTGGATTCAATTCGCAAAATTGAAACGTATTTAAATACAACTGATTTTGAACATTTTCAAAACAATGAAATGATGTCGGATGCAGTTATCCGAAACATTGAAGTAATTGGAGAAGCGATAAATAAATTACCTGAATCTTTTTTGAATACACATCATGAAGTTGAATGGCATAAAGCAATTTCAATGCGAAACAGGTTGATACACGCCTATTTTGAAATAGATTACCAAATTGTATGGAATACTTGTAAAAGTATTTTGCCTTCTTTAAGAATTCAAATAGAAAGTTTGTTGAGTAAACTTTAAAAATGAAAATAATTTTATACAATCGTCTGACGCTTCAAAAGCGTCTGACGATATTCAGAAAGGCTGTTCTAAAAAATAGAACAGCCTTTTCTATTATCCACAAGTGTGTAGATTTAACAAAATTTAAAAGTTTGTGTTGTGATAATATTGACCAACAAAACAAACGCACATGAGCTTGTTAACTATATTTCTTCAAACTACCGTAGCAGTTGCTACAACGGCAAAACCGGTTGACCAAGGTTTATCAGTTTTTGATCTGGTAATAAAAGGTGGTGTCATTATGATTCCAATACTTTTGCTTTCGTTGTTATCGGTTTTTCTATTTGTAAATAGATTGCTCTTCATTAATAAGGCAAGTAAGATTGATGCAAACCTCGTGAACAACGTTAAAGATATGTTGGTGAAAGAAGATATTAAAGGTGCGCTAACTTATTGCGATAGAATTGCATCACCATTTGCAAAAATCGTTCATAAAGGATTATCGCGTTTAGGTTCTCCGATCAGAGATATTGAAAGTGCTATTGAAAATACAGCTCGTGTTGAAGTTTATCAAATGGAAAAAAATGTGAACCTGCTTGCCGCCATTGCAGCATTGGCTCCCATGTTTGGATTTCTTGGAACTGTTGTGGGAATGATTCGTGCATTTTACGATATTTCGATGAGCGATAATATCAGTATCGGAATTATTGCAAGTGGTATTTATGTGAAGATGGTAACTTCTGCTTCGGGTTTAATTGTTGGTGTGATCGCTTATATTTTTTATACGTACCTTAATACTAAAATTGAACGCACGGTAAATAAAATGGAAGTTACTGCTATCGAATTTTTAGATATTCTTTACAAACCTATTATCTAATGGATTTCAGGAAAAGAAAACATGTTCATGCACAAGTTGAAGCGGGAGCTCTTTCAGATATCCTGTTCTTTTTGATGCTGTTTTTTCTGATCATCTCCACACTTGCAAGTCCAAATGCGATAAAATTATTATTACCAAAAGCTGATACAGGAAAATCAATTCCAAGTCAGGTTATCAATGTTTCTATTAGCAGCGACTTAAAATATTATATCAATCAAAACCAAGTTACGCTTGAAACCATGCAGCAACAATTAATGGCTGAAGCATCTAAGCACGATAACCCTTCAGTAGTTTTACGAATGGATAAAATAATTGCTGTTGATGAAATGGTGAAGGTGATTGATATCGTGAACAAAGCAAAAGTTCCAATTGTAATCGCAATTGATAAAGGAAAATAAAATTAAGATTGATATAGAATAAGGAAAATTTCAGGCCCTGCACAAACTTGGTTGTGCAGGGTTTTTCTTTTTCAAATTGTTCCTAATAGTGTTCACTTTTTGGTAATGTTCAAAAAACTCTGAATAAAAAGTGCATCATTTAATTTTATTAGTGATTGATTTAGTGAAGTTTTGCGCACCGAAACCTGATAACATGAGAAAGTTTATTAATCTGTTTTTATTAATTTTTATTTCACAATATTCCTTTGGGCAGTTTGATCCAAAATCGCCTTATAAAGAACCGCAAAACATAAAAGAAAAATCTTATAATTTTTTCCTTTCAAAAAGAGCAAAACACGCAATGTCACAACGTGATTCGTTAAATGATTTAGTGACCGCTTTTAATAAAGATACAACACAAAGGGGCATTGATTATCGTTACCTCGATTCATTGTTCAAAGAACTTACCGCTCGTTATAACGATTGTTCAGAGAAAAATAATAAACTCAAAGCTCAGTATGCTGAGATAAATACTTTGTACACTAATTTGATGAAGAACTGTTTAACAGATGCTGAAAAATATAGCAATGCGTTAAAAGTTAAAACCGAAGAATTATTAGCACGCGAAAAACGTTTAGCTGAATTGGAATCAATTATTCATGCACAGGATTCGTTAGTAAATTCATTAAATGATATTGTAAAAAGAGCACTGCTTGCTTTCAATTCTGATGAGCTTACTGTTGAGATGAAAAACGGAAAAGTATATGTTTCGTTAAGTGATAAATTATTATTTAAATCAGGAAGTGCAGCAGTTGAAGAAAAAGGAAAAGATGCATTAAAAACTTTAGCTGATGTGTTAAATAAAAATAAAGATATTGATGTATTGATTGAAGGACATACCGATAATGTTCCGATTAAAACTGTACAATATCCCGACAATTGGGCTTTGAGCGCAGATCGTGCTTTAAGCATTGTGAGGTTATTAACTACAGATTATAAAGTTAATCCTAAAAGAATGGAAGCAGCAGGTCGAGGAGAGTTTTATCCAAAAACAACAAACGAAACTGCCGAGGGAAGATCAAAAAACAGAAGAACAGAAATTATCCTTTCACCAAAATTGGATGAGCTTTATAAATTGATAGAAAAGAACAGGAAGTGAAATAGATTTATAGTTTAGGTAGATTGGCCGGTAGAGATGTCCGGCCTTTCTTTTTTTATTTTGTCAACCTTTCCTAGCTTTTTGTTTAATTATTCACGACCGTTTTAATTTGCCTCCTTTTTAGTCCGGAAATAACAAGTATTATCGCGATAATAAGCATTGGGAATCCAAGTCCTACCGCATTTCCATCACTATTTAGGACTAACACCGAATAGTACGCTAAACCCACTAGTCCACCATACCAAAACAAATAAATCAACCCTGAGATTAGCCTTGATTTCCATGAATAATAAAATCCAACAAGAAAAATAATGAACTGAATTTTTACCCATATCATTTCAAAATTCCATGGATCATAATTCGGACTGTCGCTTATTGGATTGCCATCCTTATCAGGTGGCAAAAAACTAAATATAAAAAAAGCAAGGTAAAGCAAACCATAAACAGAACTAATAATTTGAATTGGTCTTGAAAAATTTCTCCCTTGGGAGATTGTATGATCATTATTGTTTTTTATCATTATTTTTTTAATTGAAAATTAGTAA
>CAIUEQ010000028.1 GCA_903898215.1 uncultured Bacteroidota bacterium
AATCCAAAATGTTTTCCGATGCAAACCGCTGCCATAATATTATCGAAGTTGTAATCTCCACTGAGGCAACTGGTAATGTTAAATGCTGAATGCTGAATGTTAAATGTTATTTGTGGTCGTAATGATTTTGCAATTCCGACACAATCTGCTTCTGCATTTTTCTTGTCATCACCTACCAAAACGGCAGGCAGGTTCGCAGCATAAGTATTTTTTTTCTCCAATCGTGTTGCCATTCGCATCAGCCATTCATCATTGGCATTTACAAATGCAAGTCCTTCATGTTTTAACAAATAATAATATAATTCACTGTTTGATTGTGCCACACCTTCCATGCTTCCAAAACCTTCAAGATGATCTTTTCCGTTGTTGGTTACAATTCCAAAATCAGGACAAGCAATCTCACATAAAATAGCATTTTCGCCAATATGGTTTGCTCCCATTTCGATCACTGCAAATTGATGTGTAGTATTTAATTTTAATAAAGTTAATGGCAAACCAATATGGTTATTAAAATTTCCTGGCGTAGAAAGCACATTGAATTTCTGACTTAAAACAGAAGTGATCAACTCTTTGGTGGTGGTTTTTCCGTTTGAACCAACAATGGCAATTACCGGAATAGAAAGTTGCAATCGGTGATGTTTAGCAAGTTGTTGAAGTGTGGTTAACACGTCATCTACCAACAAACATTTATCATTTATTTTATACTGCTCCTCATCAATCACAACATAGGCTGCACCTTTATTCAAGGCTTCTTCGGCAAAACTATTAGCATTAAAGTTCGGGCCTTTTAATGCAAAAAAAATGGAGTTTAATTCTATCTTTCTTGTATCGGTACAAACAACAGGATGTTGAACAAAAAGGGAATATATTTCTTCAATATTCATAAATTTTAACAAATTATTAAGAGTCTTAAAACTTCACTTGCAAATTATTTGTGTAATTTTACAATTCAAAAATCAATTTATATGAAACGATTTATATACATCTTGTTATTTGTTTATAGTTTTAGTTCTGTTTCTGCACAAACTTTTAAATATTATTATTCAAACTCTGCGAAGTTTTTAAAAAGCAATAACGACACATTATTATATCCATTTACCGGTGGAATGAATGCACCACAATTTTCAAATATTGATTTGAATAATGATGGAATGAACGACCTGGTTGTGTTCGACAGATCACCATTATCATGGGGACATAAATTAACGACTTTTATTTGGGATGGAACAAAAATGGTTTACGCTCCACAATTTGAAGGTGTGTTTCCTGAATTTACAGATTGGGTGAAGATGATTGATTATAATGGCGATGGCAAAGCAGATATCTTTACCGAAGTAAGCAATGAATTATATCAACTTGCCGATACTTCTCAATATTTATACCCAAACAGTTTGCGCGTTTTCTTAAATAAATCGGATGCTTCAGGGAATTTAAAATTTAAGTTGATCAATAATCAAATCAGAGATACCGGAGGTTGGTGGAAAGATTTCGGAGCCCCTCGTCCTGCCGGTCAAGTTGGTTTTAGCAAAGGTGATATTAATGGAATTGATGATATTGACGGGGATGGAGATATTGACCTTATTGGATATAATGGCTTTGATTATAGTCCGCATTTTTATGAAAACTGGACTATTAACCCACATAATATTTCTTATAGCCATGATTCGTTGGTGTATATTTATCGTGATGATTGCTGGGGATATATCCAATTTGATATAAATTCTGGTCAAAATAAATTCAAGCTTCGTCAATCAAAAGACAGTTTAGGATCGTGCATGTATCAACTTTATGAGAAGCAAAAACATGCAGGAAGTTCAACTTTATTTATTGACTTAAATGGAGATGGAATAAAAGATTTTTTATACGGTGATGTTAGTTACACAAATCTTATTGCTCTTTATAATGATCGACTTCATAATTCTTTACATCATGATTCGGTGAGTTCTCAGGATTTATTTTTCCCTTCAAATACCACTCCCGCAAACTTCATTTATCAACCGGCAGCGTATTATGTTGACATTAATAATGACAACAAAAAAGAATTACTATGTACAACCAATAATGGAGTAAGCGTAAAGAGTGTAAACAATGTTTGGGTTTATACAAACTCCTCAACAACTTCAACTCCGGTTTTCAATTATCAAGGCAATAATAATTTTCCATTGTATCAAGAAACGATTGATTTAGGAACTCGTTCATCACCAGTATTAATTGACATCGACAAAGATGGAGATAAAGATTTGATCATCGCTACAAATGGTGATTTTGCACAAACACAAAATTTTAATGACAGACTTATCTTATATAAAAATATCTCTACCGATATCAAACCTATTTATGTTTTAGCCGATACAAATTTTTTATCCCTAAGTAAAGACACACCGGTGTTAAATCTTCAGCCAACTTTTGGCGACTTAAATAATGATGGAAAACAGGACATGATTATTGGTGATGCAAATGGATATTTATTATATTATGTCAATCAAAGTTCGGGAACAACTTTTTCATTTCAATTGCAATCAAGAAGGTATGCAAATATTTCAGTTCGTGGCAGTGCAGCACCGCAATTAGTTGACATGAATAAAGACAGTTTACTTGATTTAGTTATTGGAAATAAATTAGGGTATGTTCAGTATTATCAAAATACAGGAACAAAAACTTCACCTCAATTTAGCAGTGTTCCAACGATTGATTTTTGGGGTGGTATTTCAGTGAACAAAATTGCACTAAAAGCAAATGGACTAAACGATTCATCAATGACAGGATATGCAACTCCGCATGTTTGCGATTTAGACAACGATGGAAAATATGAAATGATTGTTGGAAGTGAATCAGGTTATTTGTTTTTATATACAAATATTTCATTAACACCTGGTGCTATTTTTTCGAGAACAATTCTAGAAGTTTTAGATGGAGGTTATGCATTCGTAAATGAAAATACCAATCCAAAGAGAATTAATTTTGGACCTCGAATTGTTCCTTTCGTTGGCAACCTGGATGGTGATGAAAGACCTGATATTATTGTTGGGAATTTACGTGGAGGGTTAAACTTGTTTTCTTCTGTTAACCAACATCTCGGAATAAAAAATCTACAAAACGAAAACGCTGGCAGCATTACATTATATCCAAATCCTGCAAATAATTTCATCACAATTAATACAGAAAACATCAATGAAAATATGCAATACGAAGTGTTCGATGCTGTTGGAAAATCATTGACGAAAGGAATAATGAATAAATATTATTCTTCACAAACACTTTCAACAAGTAACTATGTTGAGGGATTGTACTTTATTGTATTTAAAGGTGATTCAGGATACTCGGGTTCAAAAAGATTTTTGATAGCAAAATAAGTTTTAGAGTTATACTTTTAACTACCCTTAATTTACAACTATAAATATCAATTTTGTTTAGTTGTGTGTTATCATAAAAAGTAAAGCCACAGGTTACACAGAT
>CAIUEQ010000029.1 GCA_903898215.1 uncultured Bacteroidota bacterium
ATGATGACCCCAAGTATATTTGAAGGAACAATCTCTCAAATTAATGAACATACGTTTGCCTTTAAAATACCCTATAATAAAATTCTCCCTCAAACTTATACGAATTGGTTTACTAATGACATTTTTGAAGGTGAATATTTTCCATTAGATAATTCATTATCAGAAAAATTTGGATTAAAAAATATAGCTTTATCTTTGGGTAACTACCCTGTTAGAAAAACTGATACAGGATATCTTATAGAAGTTAACTTTCAACAACAAACCGGTGAATAAAAATTACATAATCATTTTAGCAATACTATTCGGTATATCTTCGGCATCATGTTCGAAGATATACCTTAGAATCCTTGGAGTTAAACATCCTCGACCAGTCAATGCTAAAGACTTGACAACATTTCTGAAGAAGCGCAAAATTAAACAAGAGTATATATTGGAATTGGATTATAGGAAATATATAAACCTAATTGCCACAAAGACGAAAGACACAGTTAATCGTTATTATGTAAATTCGAGTATTCAAAACCATACTCAACCAACTCAAGTAATTTATTTCGATAAAGTAACAAAAAAGCCTCTTGTCTCATTTTTTAATTGTGTGTCCGAAATAAGAGGAATTAGTAATATGACATGGAATAAAGATAAAGAACTTGAGTTCTTTCCACCTAAAACTTACGAAAAATGGACTGATTCAATCTTTTCTTATAATGAATTAATGAGTACTTTTAATGACATAGAAGGAAAGAAATTTGAATATAAAGATGACGGAACACGGTATCTGATAATTTTGTATTACTCATTTATGATTCAGAAACAATCAGTAAATATGATCAAAGAGGTTAATTATAATTTAAACAAATTCATTAAAAACAATTATCAAATTTACTATGTGAATATGGACAATTTTTTTTTTCAAAGGCATTAAAAGTAAATAGTGAATTTTTGATTTACCTCTTTTAGAATAATTAATAACAGGTTCTTCTTCCAATTTCAAAGAATATAATTGTTGATACGAAAATTTATTATTAAAACAATAAACATGCGTTTTAAGACCGAAACAAAAGACTGCACTTTACTCATAAATCACTTAGGTCGCTTTGTGTTTTTTTTGTGCCTAATATTTTTCTCATCTTGCATCATCGAAATAGCTCCTACTAAACTTAGCGATGACGGATATTCTCATTATATCGAAACTGCAAAAAAAGATACGCTAAGCTCGGATTTATTGAAAACTCAACCTCTGAAAACATTGAATGCTGATGAAGGTAAAATTTATGAAGTAGATAATGTTTTTATTGATAGCATGAGCCTCAAACATGATAAAATGTGGGTGATAATTTGGTCAATTTGGTGTTCAAAATGTTTAGCATATTTAGAAGAAGAAATTAATTACGCTAAAACAAACAATATTAAATTGGTGCTTGTATCATCAAATTATGATATCGTGCATATTAAAAAATGGTACAAAAAATATTCCTATAATGGAAATATTTATATTGTAAAAGCTTCAACATACTCAAGTGATGAGTCGAAAAAAATCATGCAATTCTCTAATCAATTATATAAAGAAGAGAAAAATGTCAATTACACGCCTCAATACTTCTATTATCTAAACGGAAAACTTGTCCATAGTAAACAAGGCATTCCACCCGATTATTCTCAAATAAAATAAGCCGTTTAAATTCAGAGATTTTTTAACTATGAAAACAACTCTTTCAATACTTATTGTTTTGTCTGCATGGATTTTTGTGAACGATATTCAATATAAAGTTTCGTTAGGAAAATCGCCAGACTGCAACGGTTTCAACTTTTGCAGTTTAACAAAAGATAACTCTTTGCCGAAAAAAGAAAATGAAGTTTTGGCTTTTATCAATGTGAATGATGAAAAGCATATTGAGTTTAGTTTTATCAAACGAAGCATCAGTGACCAAATATTTTTAAAATATTTTTCAACCGGGACATTTATTTTAGATGAAGATTTTATAATTAGTCCTGAAATAAGTGAAGCCCTAAAAATTGATCGTAATAAATTAAAACTAGGTAAGTACCAAATTTCCGACAGCTATGATAAGTATGTGGTGGTCTTTACCTATTAATTAATCTCCTTAATCTTACTAATTAATCAAACTATGCTGCATAAGTGGCTTGTACTTTTATTGTTTTTTTTAATAGCTACAAAAGGTTTTAATCAAACTACAAATGATAAAAATCGGTTGTACGAATTTTTAGTTGAATGTCCAATATACAAATGCAATATCATTGGCAAGATCATCGATACCACATTACTGATTGCTCCACCAAAATCTAAATTTATGTTGGTAGATATGAAGCAAGACCAATGTATTATTCGCTTTACAGTACTTAACAAAAAAAAGTCGTTGAGTAATAAATCATTTTCGTTGGAAGATTATACCACCTATACCTATTATTCAATTACCAAAGCACAGCTCGACTTTAAGGCTTCAACAGTGAAGAAATCCGACATTGATCTGGTAGTAGGAACAGTGATTACACCAATAAAATTACGATACAATCCGTTTGATTTTTCAAAAGACATTTCTATCGGAACAACCTTTGGCGTGAAATACACTTTGAATCAAGAAAAACAAGCTGCAGTTGATTGCCTTATTGGCGTTGGAATTTCGAGTGTAAGTATCGATAGCTTTGCAACACATGGAAGAACCATAAAAAATGTTGACCTGTTAGCATTCACTTCTTCGATAGGAATTGTATTGGAACTTGGCAATGCTCAAGTAGGAGTTTTTCTTGGATTTGATTTCATCTCCAACGAAAACAAAATAAAATATGATTGGATTTACCAAGGGAAACCATGGGTTTCATTTGGGATAGGATTTTCAATGTTTTCCTTTAACCTAAAAAAATAATTACAAGTCTAAAATACCTTCAGGCAAGTTTAAATAAATTATTTTTTTCTTATCGTTTACCTCTAAAATAAACTCATCAACAGCCGGAATCAATAATTCTTTCCCTTTAAAATTTGTATGAATGAGTAATTGCTGTGGCAATTCTTCTACTTCTATTACCTTACCTAATTCTCCATAAACTTCATCGATCAATAAATAATCAACAATACTTAAGTCAACTTTTCGGGTTTTACGTTTTGTTTTTGAAGCAGTAAATAAAATTGACTTATTGATAAAACGAGCAGCATCATCCGGAGAATCAATCCCCATCAATTTCACAATTGGTTGGTCGGTATTTTTGGAAATTGATTGAATAAAAAAAGGAACAGGTTTATTATTGATTTCAATAAACACCCATTCCTTTAATTGTATTTTTTGTTCGAAACTTAACCTTAGTTCCCCTTTGTTGCCATGCTGTTTTTCAACAACGCCAACAATGATGAAATCTTTTCTGTCGATGGACTTCATCAAACTGATTAATTACTCAGCAGGAGTTTCAGTTGGAGTTTCAACTGGAGTTTCAGCAGGTATTTCTACTGGCATTTCAGCAGAAGTATCAGCAACGATTGCAGTTTCTACAACTTCTGGAGTTGATTCAGCAATTGCAGCAGCAACTTTAGCATCTTCAACAGCTTTAAGCTTTTCAGCTAACTTAACCGCACGAGCTTCTTTAACTTTAGTTTCAGCAACTAAAGCTTCTGCAGTTTTATCACTTACTGATTTAATGAATTTCTCAGCACTCTTGTCAACTTTGTGAGCTTTTTCTTCACTCCATTTAACAAACTTTTCAGCAGCTTGCTCAGCAGTTAAAGCACCTTTACGTACTCCTGCATTTAAATGGTGTTTGTAAAGAACACCTTTGTATGATAAAATAGCACGACATGTGTCGGTAGGCTGTGCGCCTTTTTCCAACCATGATAATGCTTTGTCCGAGTCGAGTTCGATAGTTGCCGGAACAGTTTGAGGTTTGTAAAAACCAATGTTCTCGATAAACTTACCATCTCTCGGAGCACGTGAATCCGCCACCACAATGTGATAATAAGGGGCTTGTTTGCGTCCATGACGCTGTAATCTAATTTTTACTGACATATATTTTTTATGTTTTTAATTCCTTTCGGGTCTCCATTCCAATAAGGGGCGGCAAAGATGTTGATTTTCTGTTGAAAATAAAAATGTTTTCTCAAGTTATGTTTTTATTGTGATAATGAATACTTTAGTTCTCAAATGAAGAAGCTGCTTTTATTAGTGTTTATAGCATTTCACACCCTGAACCTGATGGCTCAATATGCGATGAACAGTCAGCATTCAGAGACCACTTTTCCTGAATCAAAAAAAGAAAAACATAAAACTAAACCCATCAAATACAATTCGCTGGGTTATCAAATTCCGATAGATAATAATAAAGATTATGTAGTTGGAGGTAACAGTCTCGCTTATAAACGATGGGGATTTTGTGTTACATACCGCTTAGGTATTAAAAATTTTATGATGCCCGAAGGTGAAAGAGGTTTTTTAAATTACAGTAATGTAGTAAGCAATAATTGGGTAATAACTGGAAACACACAACATGCTGTTATTGGCATGTTGGGTGGATGTATTGCTATTCCTATCACTAAAAAAATGCCCATATATTTTGGTCCGGGTGCAACTCTTTATCGTGAATTTTTTCAATATATTGACCCTTGGGATCAATTACCAAAATGGAATGTAAACCCAAATAAAACCGGACTTGAATGGAACTATACCGCAGGAATTTTTATTCCTATTGCAGGAAGGGTTCTATTAAATCTTGAATACAACCAAAACCCTCAATGTATTTTTGTTGGCATTGTAATTACCGACAGGTTTTGCTATGAAGATGCTGATGAATGGTAGGTTTGATGTGTTGATTTGATAATGTGATGATTTGATAATGTGATGATGTGTTGATTTGATGATTTGAAAATGTGATGATGTGATGATGCTTAGATTTATAGAATTAAAAAATTACGTTTGAATATGAATGATAGAAACCATCAGTATCTATCCAAAAGAATACAGACATGGATGAGAATTTCATCCATATAGACAAGTTAGTAGTCAGGCAATAACGACACCCACAATATAAGAAACGAGACCCGAAAATGAATAGAAGTTATTACCAAAACACAACAGACAAATTTTTATTAGAAGACGCAAATTCAATTTTCGGACATCTTGCAAAAAATCACCAACACGATCTAGAAGACCAGCAAAAAAATGCTTGGCTCAAACAAATTGACTTTTTAAAATCGAGGCTAAAAGACATACAAGGAAATCTTTACTTTGAATTTTCCATTCCACGAATGGGCAAAAGAGTTGACAACATTTTAATTTTAAATAATTTCATTTTTGTAATTGAGTTTAAAGTTGGCGACAATCATTACACGAAAGATGCACAATACCAAACAATAGATTATTGCCTTGACTTGTTAAACTTTCATGATGGAAGCCACGACAAAACAATCGTTCCAATTTTAGTCGCAACAAAAGCACCAAATGAAACGAACAATTTTCAAAATGCAATTCGTTTAGATAATTGTGTTCTTTGCAATGCGGACAATTTTGAAAGCACTCTAAAGAACATTTTAGCAACTCAAACTGCAACACAAAATATAAATATTTATGATTGGGAAAACAGCACATACAAACCAACACCGACAATAATTGAAGCAGCGCAAGCACTCTACAAAGGGCACAACGTTCAAGAAATATCTCGAAGTGATTCAGGTGCAATAAATCTTTCCCGAACAGCAAAAACAATCAATAACATTATTGAAACTGCGAAAACGAAAAAACAAAAATCAATATGTTTTCTCACAGGCGTTCCGGGCGCTGGAAAAACATTGGCAGGTTTGAATATTGCAAATGAACGACTAAAAGCAGACGAATCCGAACACTCTGTTTTTCTTTCAGGAAACGGACCTTTGGTTGACGTATTAAGAGAAGCTTTAACACGAGACTCCGTTTTAACAGCAAAAGAAAATGGAGAAAAATTAAAACGAACAGACGCAGAACGTGAAGCAAAAGCTTTTATTCAAAATATTCACCATTTTAGAGACGACAACTTAAAAACTGAGAAAGCACCAATAGAAAAGGTTGTCGTTTTTGATGAAGCCCAAAGAGCTTGGCAAAAGGAACAAGTTTCAAAGTTTATGAAAACAAAAAAAGGAATTGAATACTTTGATATGTCCGAGCCAGAATATTTGATTAGCGTAATGAATCGCCACGAAGATTGGTGCACAATTGTTTGTTTAATTGGTGGGGGACAAGAAATCAACACTGGCGAAGCTGGAGTTTCAGAATGGATTGAATCATTAAAACAAAAATATTCTGATTGGAATATTTATTATTCGGACAAAATTCTAAGTGAAAAGACAACTTACTTAAACGATGAAGAACTTTTAAACTGGCTCCAAACAAACGGAATCAAAGAAACAGATTTACATTTAGCTGTTTCAGTGCGTTCGTTTAGAAGTGAAAAAATTGCTTTGTTCGTTCAATATGTTTTAGAAAACCAAAGCGAACAAGCAAAATATCTATTTAATTCATTCAAAGACAACTATCCAATATTTCTAACAAGAAACTTAAATACAGCGAAAAATTGGTTAAAACAAAAAGCTAAAGGAACGGAAAGAATTGGTGTTGTTGCAAGTTCAGGCGGTCGCAGATTACGTGCTGACGGAATTGATGTTAAAAATGAAATTGAACCTGCAAATTGGTTTCTAAATGGTAAAGACGATGTTCGTTCATCCTATTACCTTGAAGAGATTGCTACTGAATTTGACATACAAGGTTTAGAAATAGACTTTACTTGTGTTGCTTGGGATATCAATTTATTTCACAACAACGATGAATGGAATTACCAGAATTTTAAAGGTTCAAAATGGCAAAACATTAATCAAGATTCTGCAAAAAAATATCTATTAAATTCGTATCGTGTTTTGTTGACACGTGCTAGACAAGGAATGATTATTTTTATTCCTGAAGTTGACGACATGGACACAACTAGACCAAAAGAGCATTACGACAAGACATTTGAATATTTTAAACAATGTGGCCTAACAATAATCTAATAAATGCCCTCGGTGTTCGCGCTAACATCTTGTTAGTGCGAATTTATTGCACACTGTTAAATAATCAACAAGTGTTAAGTAAAAAACGCTTCTCTTCCGATAATTATCGGAAAACCTCGATGTAACAATCATCAAATCATCTCATCGTCACATCTACAAATCAATCCTATTTCATAAACGGCAACTTGGGCATTGATCTTCCTGTTCCCTGAAACTTATTCATGGTGCGCATCATTTTACGCATCTCTTCAAATTGCTTCAGTAAATTATTTACGTGTTGAATGTCTGTTCCACTTCCCATTGCAATCCTTTTTCTTCGTGAGCCATTTATTATATCAGGATTTTTTCTTTCCTGCGGTGTCATCGAATGAATGATTGATTCTGTATCTTTAAATGCATCATCACTGATATCGATATCTTTTATTGCCTTGCCAATTCCGGGTATCATTCCAACAAGATCTTTTAGGTTTCCCATTTTTTTGATCTGCTGAATTTGGGTAAGAAAATCTTCAAACGTAAACTGATCTTTTAATAATTTCTTTTGGATAATTGCAGCTTCATCTTCATCAAAAACCTGTTGTGCTTTTTCAACCAAACTTACAATATCTCCCATCCCCAAAATTCGTTGCGCCATACGGTCGGGATGAAAAACATCTAATGCTTCCATCTTCTCACCTGTTCCAACAAATTTGATAGGTTTATTTACAACCGACTTGATAGAAAGTGCAGCTCCACCTCGAGTATCACCATCTAATTTGGTAAGTATTACTCCGCTAAAATCCAATACATCGTTAAAAGCTTTTGCAGTATTTACAGCATCCTGACCAGTCATCGCATCCACTACAAATAAAATTTCCTGTGGTTTCAATGCCGATTTGATATCACCGATCTCACGCATCATCACTTCATCAATACTTAAACGACCGGCAGTATCCACTATCAAAACTCCAATATTTTCGGCACGTGCAGCCTTCAACGCATTTTCTGCTATCTTAACAGGATTGGTATTTCCTTCTTCAAAAAATACCGGAACTTCAATTTGTTGTCCCAATACTTTTAATTGCTCGATTGCTGCCGGACGATACACATCGCAAGCAACCATCATCACACTCTTTCCTTTCTTCTTAAAAAATGCAGCAAGTTTTGCAGAGTGAGTTGTTTTTCCTGAACCTTGCAAACCGGCCATCAATATAATAGCAGGGCTGCCTGTAATATTTACTTCAGCTGTTTTTCCTCCAAGTAAAATGGCAAGTTCATCACTTACAATTTTAACCATCAATTGTCCGGGAGAAACAGCAGTAAGCACATTTTGCCCTAATGCTTTTTCTTTAATCGTATCAGTAAACTGTTTGGCAATTTTATAATTCACATCGGCATCAATCATTGCTTTGCGAATCTCCTTCACGGTTTCGGCAACATTAATCTCCGTTATTTTTCCTTGACCTCTTAGAGTTTTAAATGCTCTTTCGAGTTTACTGCTTAAACTATCGAACATAATTGTATTATTTTTGGTGCGCGAAAATAAATCAATTTGATGATTTGTTGATGTGCTAATTTAATGATGGAAAATAATCCGATAATATTTTACGATGGACTATGCGGTTTATGTGATCGCAGTGTGCAGTTTATTATCAAAAATGACAAGAGAAAAAAGTTTCGTTTTGCAACACTTCAATCAGATTTTGCTGAGCAGATTTTAGGTGATGATGCAAATGCTGATACATTCATTTTATTTGAAAACGGAAAAATCATTACTCGATCAACTGCTGCTTTAAGAGTATGCAAAATATTAAGTGGAAAGCTGAGTTTGCTATATATTTTTATATTAGTTCCTGCTTTTATCAGAGATACTTTTTACGATTTAATTGCAAGAAACCGATACAAATGGTTTGGCCATTTTGATGAATGTAAAATTCCTACTCCCGAACAAAAACAATTATTTATTTCTTAAAAACACATCGAGTAAAAAACATTTTCGATATCCATCTAAAATTAATTGTACTGAATAAATCGTAATTTAGAAAAATGATAATTGAGTTTTAATAAATAAGCACATGAAAAAATACCTCTATATAATTTTATTTGTAACAAGCTTCTCATCAATATTAAAAGCGCAAAAGGTTTTTTCTGTAGATCATGAAAACCAAGCCGACTTAAAAGTTTTTGTTGTAAAATATGAAAATCAAGCCGACTTAAAAGTGTTTCAAGTGAAATTTGAAAACCAAGCTGATGACAATAACGGAAAATGGTTTTTTACGAAATATTCCAATCAGGCAAAAAAGAAAATCTTTTTCGTGAAATATGAAAACCAGGCTGACCTCAAAATTTATTTCGTGGAGTATGAAAACCAAGCCGGATGGAGAAACAATTCCCTGAAAAATTTATTGTATTAATTTTTTATCAGAAGTCCACTTTTAGTATATGATTATTTGATAATTCTATAAGTGGATACGATGCTACTAGATATGAAATTTTCCTTCAGAGTTTCATAACAGCAACAGCTTCTCAACTCCGCTTGTAGTGACAAACTGAATTAACAAATTGAATCAGTTATCAATGAAAATATTCTCTCATTTTATCGAAGAAACTTTTATCGTGTTTGCCTGGATGAGGAATAAAATTATCAGAGTTACGAAGTTTTTCAAGCAATTCTTTTTCTTCATTACTCAATTTTTGTGGTGTCCAAATATTGATGTGAACCAATTGATCGCCACGATGTGAAGTATTTAATTCAGGGATTCCTTTTCCACGTAAGCGAAGAATTTTTCCTCCTTGAGTACCGGCATCTAATTTCAATTTCACTTTCCCATCAACGGTTGGCACTTCAACGTTTGTACCTATCGAAGCATCAATAAATGAAATGTGTAAATCGTACACAATATTATTTCCTTCACGTTTTAATTGAGCATCTTCAATTTCTTCAATTAAGATAATCAGGTCGCCAGCGGGGCCTCCATTTGGACCAGCATTTCCTTTTCCACTCATTGATAATTGCATTCCATCAGCAACACCTGCTGGAATATTTACTGAAACAATTTCTTCTTTCACCACCAATCCATCTGCACCAACACCTGAAGGTCGTTTATCTACAATTTGTCCTGAACCATGGCAAGATGGACAAGCAGCAGTAGTTGCCATTTGACCTAAAAAAGTTTGAGTAACACGTCTAACCTGACCAGAGCCACCGCAAGTTCCACAATTTTTAAATGTTAATCCTTCGGCTGTAACATGTCGATTGAATTTTAATTTTTTCTCAACACCTGAAGCAATTTCCTGTAAAGTTAATTTCACTTTTATGCGAACATTTCCACCTCTCACACCTGCACTTCTTCGTCCTCCTCTTCCTCCGCCTCCACCGCCAAAAAATGAATCAAAAGGACTTCCACCTCCATCACCAAAAACATCACCGAACTGAGAGAAAATATCATCCATATTCATATGATGTCCGCCACCATATCCACCTCCTGAAGCACCACCTGCACCTTTATGACCAAAGCGATCGTATTGTGCTTTTTTATTTGCATCACTTAATATTTCATAAGCTTCTGCAGCCTCCTTAAACTTTTCTTCCGACTCTTTATTTCCCGGATTTTTATCAGGATGAAATCTAATCGCTTGTTTTCTATAAGCTTTTTTTATCTCGTCAGCTGAAGCGTTTTTGTTAACTTCTAATATTTCGTAAAAATCTCTTTTTGCCATTATTTTGATTTGATGATTTTGTGATTTGATAATTTGATGATTGCTTTTTCAAATTAATCAATACAACATTTTTAACTTAACTTATTTGATGAAAGTGTATCATTATCTCATCATCAAATTTTCTAATTATCAAATTATTTATTCGCCTACAACAACTTTTGCAAAGCGCACAACTTTATCATTTAAAAAATATCCATTCTCCAAAACGTCAACAACTTTACCTTTAGAATCCTCATTTGGTGCAGGAATACTTGTAACTGCTTCATGAAATTCGCTATCAAATTCAGAACCGAAACTTTCCATTTGCTTCAGGCCTTTTTGCATTAAGATATTTTTCAATTTGCCATTCACCAATTCAACACCTTCTTTCACAGAATTAATGTCTGCGGTATTTTGCATGGATTTCAATGCACGTTCAAAATCATCGAGTACCGGCAATAAAGCAACTAAAGTTTCCTGATTTGCAGATTTAAAAAGATCCA
>CAIUEQ010000030.1 GCA_903898215.1 uncultured Bacteroidota bacterium
GCTTTACGCGAACGTGCTTTTTGTTTTTGCAATTCTTCTTCGAAACCATCATTGTCTACTTCATAACCATTTTCGCTTGCAATTAATCTAGTAAGGTCAATTGGAAAGCCAAATGTGTCATATAACTCAAATGCTGTGTATCCGTTTATTGAATTTTTTAAAGAATTAGAAGAACTATCGCTCATTGTCATTATAAAATCTAGCTGACTAATTCCTTTACCCAATGTCTTCAAAAAACTAATTTCTTCTTCTCTAATCACCTTCACTACAAAATCTTTTTGAGCATGTAATTCAGGGAAAACGTTTTTAAAATTCTCAGCAATAATCTCTGCAAGCTTGCATAAAAATGGTTCCTTAATATTTAAGAATTGATATTGGTAACGAACTGCTCTGCGCAAAATTCTTCGTATCACATAACCAGCACCGGTGTTTGAAGGAAGCTGTCCATCGGCAATGGCAAAACTTATAGCACGAATATGATCAGCCATTACTCGCATCGCAATGTCTCGTCTCCGCTCTGCATGACTGATACTTTCATCATCTGAACTGGAAAATTGATAAACAATGCCTGAATGCAGTTCAATAAATTTGATGGTTGGAACAAAAACATCGGTATCATAATTCGAAGTTTTTCCTTCGATGGCACGCACCAAACGTTCAAATCCCATTCCGGTATCCACATGCTGAGCGGGTAGTTTTTCTAAACTTCCATCGGCTTTGCGGTTAAATTCCATGAACACATTGTTCCAAATTTCTATCACCTGAGGATGGTCGTTATTTACCAATGTGGCACCATCAATTTTTTTGCGTTCAACATTACTTCTTAAATCAATATGAATTTCCGAACATGGTCCGCATGGTCCGGTATCACCCATTTCCCAGAAATTATCTTTTTTATTTCCGCGTAAAATTCTGTCTTCGGCAATATATTTTTTCCACTCGTTATATGAGTCCTGGTCGAAAGCCAACCCTTCTTTTTCATCACCTTCAAAAACCGAAACATACAAACGGTTTTTATCCAACTTGTAAACTTCCGTTAATAATTCCCAAGCCCATTCAATCGCTTCTTTTTTAAAATAATCGCCAAAGCTCCAGTTGCCAAGCATCTCGAACATAGTATGGTGATAGGTATCAACGCCAACTTCTTCGAGGTCGTTATGTTTTCCACTCACACGCAAACATTTTTGTGTATCGGTAACACGTTTATATTTTGCCGGTTCGTTTCCTAAAAAAATATCTTTGAACTGATTCATTCCCGCGTTGGTAAACATCAACGTTGGGTCGTTCTTTACCACAATTGGCGCTGAAGGAACGATGGTATGTCCTTTACTTTTAAAGAAATCTAAAAATGTTTGTCTTACTTCTGCTGCTGTCATCTTATATGTTGATTTTCAACGAATTCGTCATTTATAAAAAATAGGTTATTTTCGCTCTTTCAAAACGCAATTACGTAATTTTATCCCGATTGCTATCGGGACGAAAATACGTTTACCTTTTACGATGGCAAAAATAAAATACTTTTATAATCCACATAGCTTAGATTTTGAGAAAGTGACCACTAGTGTGCGGACTCTTGCTATACGTGTATTTGGGTTTCTTTCAGCTTCTATCGTTGCGGGGTCTATTTTCCTTATTGCCGCTTATAATTTTATTGATTCTCCAAAAGAAAAAATATTAAAACGTGAAATTGAAAATTATAAAATTCAAACAGCATTATTTAATGAGAAAACTGAAAAATTAAGTGGTGTTCTAAAAGAATTACAAGAACGTGATGCCTCTATTTACCGTTCAGTTTTTGAAGCCGAGCCAATTTCATCAACTGTGCGACAAGGTGGTTTTGGAGGTGTTGAGAAGTATCGCGAATTGGAAGGATATGAAAATTCGGATGTGCTAATCAACTTAAATAAAAAATTAGATCAGCTTAATAAGCAGCTTTATGTTCAAAGCAAATCTTTTGATGAATTAACAAAATTGGCGGCAAACAAAACTGATTTTCTTGCATCAATTCCCGCCATTCAACCTATTGCAAATAAAGATTTACATCGAATGGCTTCTGGTTTTGGTTATCGCATTCATCCAATTTATAAAACCCATAAAATGCATGAAGGACTTGATTTTACTGCTCCGGTTGGTACACCAATTTATGCAACAGGAAATGGTAAAGTGGTTAATCCCGATAACGGAATGAGCGGATATGGAAATGTTGTGGTAATTGCTCATGGATTTGGATACGAAACATTGTATGGCCATATGTCGAGAGTAAAAGTTCGTCCCGGACAAAAAATAAAACGTGGTGAATTAATTGGATATGTTGGCAATACAGGACTTTCTTCAGGACCACATTTACATTATGAAGTAATTAAAGGCGGAAGAAAAATTAATCCAATAAATTATTTCTTCAACGATTTAAGCGAGACAGAGTATACCGAAATGCGAGAACTTGCTGAACGTCCGGCTCAATCATTTGACTAAACTAATGTTTGTTGTTTGGGGTTTGTTGTTTCACTGTTAACCTCAAACATTCAAACTTCAAACAATCAAACGTGAACGACATCATTACAAAATCATACTACACCATAGGAGAAGTTTCAAAGATGCTTGATCTTCCCGCATCTCTTATTCGTTTTTGGGAAAAGGAAATTGATATTTTAAAACCTGAAAAGACCGAAAAGGGAACGCGCAAATTTTCTCTAAAAGATATTCAGAATTTGAGACTCATTCATCATTTAGTAAAAGAAAAAGGGTTTACACTTCAGGGAGCAAATGAGAAATTAAAAAATGATTCATCACTCGATGCAAATGCCCAAATCATCGATTCGTTAAAACGTGTGAGAGAATTTCTTCAATCAGTAAAATCAGAATTAAAATAAAAAAGTTGCCACAGGTTACACAGATTTTCACTGATAAAATTTTAGATAAAAAAATTCTGCGAGGATTATTGCAATCAGCTGTTAAAAAAGTTGTCTGAAAAAATCTGTGTTAATCAGCGTAATCTGTGGCTAAATAAATTTTCATTTATCTTCGCATCATTATGAGCACACTATTAATTCGAAATGCAAAATTGGTAAACGAAGGCAAAACCTATCATGCCGATGTTTTTATTAAAAATAGTTTCATCGAAAAAATTGATACCAACGGAATTGCAATGAATGCAGATAGGGTGATAAATGCTGAAGGACTTTATTTATTGCCTGGTGTGATTGATGATCAGGTGCATTTTCGTGAACCCGGTTTAACTTATAAAGGCGAAATTTATACTGAAGCAAAAGCTGGTGTTGCTGGAGGTGTCACAAGTTTTATGGAACAGCCTAATACATTTCCAAATGCAGTTACTTTAGAACTGCTTGAAGAAAAATACACAAGGGCTTCTCAATGTTCGCTTGCCAATTATTCTTTTTTTATGGGAACTACCAATAAAAATTTAGAAGAATTATTGAAAGTAGATGAAACAAAAATTTGCGGAGTGAAAATGTTTTTGGGCTCTTCAACAGGTGATATGTTGGTAGATGATCCAATTGCTTTGGAGAATATTTTTAAAAATGTAAAGACATTGATTGCTACACATTGTGAAGATGATCCGATGATTA
>CAIUEQ010000031.1 GCA_903898215.1 uncultured Bacteroidota bacterium
AAAATAGTCCCAAACAATGTCTGGGACTAAACAAGATAAACATCCATCGAAATATCGCTGTATGCCTTCTTTCGGTTGATGCAAATATAGGAAAAAAATAAATGAGGTTTTATTTGTTTTTTAAGACAGTACCTCGCGCCAGCGGGGGTTAATTATTTTTTGTCAAGGTCTATTCCAAGTTTTTCAAGTTCTGTTAATAGCCAATTTATTGCTTTGTCGTTAGGAACTGTCCCTGAAAATATTTCTTTAATATAGATGTCTCCTTTATCTGTTGCCTCTGCTGGATAACCATAAGCATAAGCATAGTCAGCCCAACCTTCTAATTCTGCAACTGAAAAAGATATTCGCCTTAACATTGAAGGATGAGCTAAACAAAAAGCAAGTGAACTTAATTCTACTGGCTGGTCAGAAGGTTTAACTTTTACATCAACTTCAAACCAACCATCATCTTTGTTCTTCCCATCTCTGTAATAGTCATTTCGTGCTACTGCCCAATTGCAAAACACTTCTGCCCTATGACCTGCAAATTCAATAGCATCTACTAATGCACAAATCATTGCTCCTCTTTGAATAATTGTTTCAGGTTGTATTTCTGCTGAAAATGCAATTGAACAGACTATTTTAAAAATCTTGCCTGGGTAATTTCTTTCTTCATAGATGCGAGAAATAAAACATTCAGGGTCATTAGATAAAAATGCACCAACATCAACATTGTAACCGCTTACTGAATATACTTGTAGTGGTCGTAATATTTTATCTGTAATGAAAGGAGCTAAATGCGCTCTATACTTTTCAACTTCTTCAAGCCCTTCTTTCCAACCGCTTATTGCAAGTTGTTTTGCTTGTTCCCAAGTTGTCCCGCCCGACCAACTATTAGCATCTCTCCGACTTTCTTTTCTGTAAGCTCTACTGTCTTGCATAGAGAACTGCCAAAAGTCATATAGGTTGTCGTATGTAAGATGCTTATTCATTATTTAGGGATGTTGGATTTTATTTTTTGTATTGTTGCTTCATCCATTCCTTTCCATAAACAAGTTCTTTCAACAACTTCTCTTTCTATTCCAATTGCCAATAAAGTTGCACCGTGCATAGATGCTCTTGGACTTACAACGTGGCGAATTTTTAAGTTCTCAACGACTTTTCTTGCTTGTTGCACAAAGGTTGACCACTCTTCATTTTTAGCTAATTCAGTTTCCAACTTCTCGTCATATTTCCAATCAAGAAAAACAAATCTGTCAAGAGAAGCAGCATCAAGTTGATTCCTTCCTACATATTGTCTGTCTGCACCCTGTCCATAAGTATTTGCTGCCGCTATGCAATAAAAGTCTTTATGGCGTGTAATTCTCTTGTCGGGAAAGTCCATATAATCGTTAGAAAGTGCAGCGTTAAAAGCTAAAACTGCTTGCGGATAACTTGCATCAATTTCGTCAAATAAAAATAGTCCTCCGTTTTCGTATGCTTTACGAAACTCTGTTGAAACTATGTTTCCTGAAGCATTTATAAAACCTGTTAACTTAAATTCACTTGCAATTGCGCCTGTGAAATGAAACTCAACTTCCAATGCTTTCGCTACATTGATAGCTGCTGTTGTCTTACCCGAACCTGCTGGACCAACAAGAAAAATATTAAGTCTTGTTGCTGCCATTTTAACAAGGTCTGGAAATTGAAAGTGTTGAAGTCCTAAATCAATTTTCTTTTTCTTGTCAAGGTTGATGATTACCTCAAGAGGTTTACGAACTTTAAGGTCGGCAATTTCTTTTTGAATAGCTTTAATTTCTTCGGATATGTTTCCTTGTCCTGTACCTAAAGTCTTTTCAATGTTTGTCAGTTTGTCTTGCAGTTGTTTGTCCGCATCTTTCCACTCGGTGTCTTCTGTTGATACTTCACAAGTTTCAACAAGTTTGTAAACGATGTCGCGAAGTTCTTTTTCAATAGGACTTGTTGGCGGTTCGGTCTGTTTTGGTTTGTTAATTTTTCCTTTGCTCATTCTTTGTTTGTGTTTTAAATTTAATTCGTCTGTTTCAAGTTAGCACGTCCCCCCTTAAGCCCTATGCCTAGCCATGCATGGCAGAGCTTAGTGTTTATATGTTTTGTAAGCTTTGCTTACTTTTCCTTTTTCTTTCTCCTTACTGTAAGTATAACTTACATCATTAAATAAGCACGAAGTGCAACTTCGGGATTACGGGGATGCCAATTAATTGATTCGTGCCTTTTTTTTGATTTTTTTCAATTTTATGTTATCTGTTGTTGCTTTTCTTCTTCCTGGTTTAGTTATAGGAGTAATTAAATTATCGTCTTGTATCTTTTCTAAGTTATCAATAAAAAGGTGTAATGTTCTAATAAGTGGTAAGTTTTCTGGAACAATTTCTTTGTTTGTTTTCTTTTGAGAGATTTCGTTATTAATAATTTTGAAATAGTCAACAAGAAGTAGAACGTTTCCTCCTCCTAATAATTTTTGTGTCTTCCCGCCCCAAAGAAATACTGCTTGTTGTTCAATTTTATTTGGTATTTTAATACCTTTAAAAAGATCAGGTATATATTTTCTTCCTAGGTCAAATTTTTTCTTGTAACGTCTTTCTCTTTTTTCCCATTTATCTGTGTCGGATGATGGTTCTATATGGACCAAGTGTTTTGTTACTGGATTAAATGCGACTATGTCAAGTTCACCTGCATAACCTCCGTTATCTCGTTTCCCAACTTTTACGTTTTGTCTAACAAAATACCCTTTGTATTCATACCATTCTGAAATTAGTTCTTCTAGAAAATTCATATTATTTTTGTTTTAATTTATTTCTTTATTACCCCGAAACGCCTAGTCTAAAGCCTCTTAGTATTTACTTTATTTGTAAGCCCTGTTTACTTTTATTTCCTTTCTCTTTACTGTATGTACATCTTACATCATTAAATAAGCACGAAGTACAACTTCGCACTTACGGGGCCTGCGGGGTGTTGGCATTTCTGTTAATTGATGTTTTTTTCTACTGTCTTTATTTCTTCTTCGGTCAGGTCGTAAAGTTTGTAGACTAATGCGTCAATTTTGTTTTCTAAGCCTGTTGTGTCTGCTGAATTGTCTTTTGATTTTTTAGTCAAAATTTCGTCAACAAGAGTTTCAATTTTTTCTTGTGTTTTGGTGTCTGCAAGTTTTACAGGCAGATTTTCAACTGATGAAATTCTCACTTGCGGGAAAATGTCGCCCCCTTGAGAATTTGTCTTGCGATAATAGAACTTGAATAAGGTCGAATTGAAAAGCCCTAAAACATATTTTGTTTTAAATCTCTTGTCTGTAATGTGGGTGCTATGTAAAGTATGCTCATAATACCTTTTGTCATTGTCGTATGTTGCAATGATTTCTTTGGCAACAAATCTTGAAAGGATTTTTTCACGCTTAAATATTTTCTCATCTCTCATCCAAAGACCAGCCCTTTTGCCATCTTTTCTTTTCACTTCTGCCTTCATCATTTCTTCAGGTTTATAATTTACCCAAACTTCTGTGTCTGTCAAGGAATATTTAAAAAGGTGCTTTCCGAAATAAAGTTTATGGCAATCCTTGTCCTTCTTTTTGTCAATGTATAAAAGGTCTTTGATTGTGCCTGCTACAATGCCGTCTTTCACATCGGCAATTTCTTTTACTTTAAGTGTGTCTGCTTCAATTTTTGAAATCAGGTTGTCAAATTTGGTGTTTATTTCTAAACGGAAAATAATTTCTTTGTCATTTAAGATGCTTGATAAATCAGTTTCCGAGAGAGATTGTAATTCCTGCATTGTAATTTTAAATGCTTTGTATTTCTGTATAGTGGCAGGATAATTTTCTACAATTACACTATCAACTTGAGCATCTTCAAAAACTTTTTCATCAATCTTCACAACTGTCACTCCGTGATTATCGCAAACTATTTTTCGGGCGGTAACAAATTGTTTGTTGTTCAAGAATTTTCCAGGGATAATGTAAGTGAAGACGCCTGTTAGCTGTTTTACTTGCATTGCCTTTTCGATGAAGAGTGAATACAAATCAAATCTCCCATTTGCTGTTTTATAAATTGTTTCATAAAACCTGCGGTAATCCCAAGCAATATCTTCAATTCCGATGTATGGTGGATTGCCAATAAGAACATTAAAGCCGACAAAATCACCATCATCGTTTAGCACTTCAGGAAACTCAAAGCGCCATTCGAAAGCATTTTCGTAAATTTTGTTTGCTTTAATTTCTTCAATTTCAGTTTCTAACTTTTTAGTTTCATCTGTTAGTGCTTTAACTTTTGCTTTCCAAATTGCAGTTTCTTTTTTTGTCATTTCAAAAAGTTGCACTTGGTTGATAAGCCTAAAGAGGTCACCTGATGATTTTTGAAACTTTTTAATCTTTGGGTCGCTGGAAGAAATTTCGCTTCGGAAATCAGATTTGATATCAGAAATTAATCGCATCATCTCTTTTTTTTGTTCCTTACTTTTAGCATTACGATATGTATCGACAGCTATACGATACATATCAATTGTCCACTTGCCTTTACTTTTTTTGAGAGCCTTTTTAAGGTCAGCATCAATGGAGAAGCGACTAACTAATGAGTTTCCACATTTGATATTAATATCAATGTTAGGTAATGTTTCCAGTTCAGTAGGGGTTTTATAATAAGCATTTTTTAATAATTCTATCCATAATCGTAATTGACATATTTTTACTGAATTTATATTGATATCAACTCCAAAAAGGCAATTTTCAATAATGGTTTGCTTTTCGTGAAAAAGCATTTCTTGTATTCTTTGACTTTCCTTGTTGGTTGGATTGTATTCAAATAGTTCACTTTCTTCGTCTGTTACAATCAGTTCATCATTTACAACTTCAACTTGATATTCTTTTAATCTTTTACCTTCTCTATCTTGAAGTATTTTTAAATCGTTTTTTACAGCAATCATTTCATTAAGTGCCGAAACCAAAAAATGTCCTGAACCAACAGCAGGGTCGCAAATTTTAATGTTGTTTACAATTTCATTGGCTTCTTTTCGGTCTTCAATTTTATCATAGAGTTCTTCAATGTCTTTGCAATTCCACTTTTTTGTTTCGTTGAATTTCTGAACTACAGCTTTGCGAATAGTTTCACGACACATATACATTGTAATGAAACCGGGAGTAAAGAATGAACCGTCTTTGTAGCCGTTAATTTTCTCGAATATTAAACCGAGAACAGAAGCGTTAATAAGCGATTTATTATCTTCTTGAATTTCTTCTGAACCTTCACTCGTAAAGTCGTAAGCATTTAAGAAATCAAATAAATATTCTAAGGTTGCTAAATTTCCTGTGCGTTTTTTCCCTTGGTCGTTTTTGAGAACAGTTGATGAAATAATTGGAATTGTTTTATCATCTTTTAAGTTGCTGATGAATAAAGTTACTTGCTCAATTTCTGTTGGCTCAAACAGCGAACTATTTAAGTAAGGTACTTTTTCAAATGCTTTTTTTACATCTTGGTTTCTATCGTCATACTTACGAGCCAACACCTGAAAAAACAAACTGTTTAAGTCGTCATAGTTTTTGATTTTATCTAAACTTAAAAAAGAATATGATTTGTCGCCTTTGTGATAAGTAATGAGTTGGGCTTCCAATAATTTTAGAAACAAAATTCTGTTTATCCAAGTAATACTTAATTCAAGACTAACATTGAATAATCGCTCCGTTTGAGTGCTTCCGTATTGGCTTGGTCTGTCCAATCGGTTTATTTTGTCTAAGCTGTCAAGCTGAATTATTGCATCTTCAAGTATGCTTCCCGAATTTCTTTCGCTTTCTTTGTTTCGTTCAATTAGTTTTTTGCTCCCTTCTTTGGTTTCTGTCAAACCAATGATGTGCAATAGTTCGCTGTAAAACCTTTTGTCAAGGCTGTTGCTGTCGTTGGTGAAAGGTAGTTTTAAAAGATGCTCCGCTGAAAGAAGTTTGAATAAAGAAATAAGTTTGTTATCATCTGCCTTGTCAGCGTTGCGAAGTGGTTTTTGATATTCTTGTAAATCGAAGTAGGTAAATTCAATTTCTGTTTTGATGTCAGCAATGAAAGGTTCTGCAATTTGTTTGTAGTAAAAATCGGTTTTGGTGTCTGCCAAACGACCTCCTTCAAAGTCGTTGAATTGTTTTACAAAGTTTTTGTTTTGAGCAAAAAGCCTGTCGAATAGGGTAGCGTCAAAAATAAACCATTCGTTAATGTTAGTCGCTACAAGATGTTTTACTTCAAGATTTTTATGTGTTATTCTCTCTCTTAAATAGTAAAGCACTAATTCCTGAAACGCTTTTGCGTTCAGTTTTTTAGTGGTTATCATTTCTGTTTTGTTGGTCGGCTTTTTTGCTTCTATGATTACACCAACAGAACTACTTGCATTATTTCCATTGTGAATTACAAGGTCGTTTCTACCTTTTGTATTTATAAAATGATTTGGGTCGTAATAAGTTTTCTTTAAGAAGTCAATAACAAGATTTTTATGAAACTCCTCGCTTTCGTTATCATTTATTCTATCTAGTAGCTGAATAAGATTAGTCTTGAAACATTCAATTTCAGTTCTATTGGGTTTTACTTTTAAAAAGGCTTTGTTTAGTGCCTTTCGAGGTTTCAATTCTTTTAATAACATCTTAAATTTTATATTTTTTCAACTATTAATAATTAATGAATATATTCTTATCCCCTTCTCCATTTTCCCCCCTTAAGCGCTAAGATGAAGCCTTGCTTTGTGCGTCAGAGCTTAGTGTTTATATGTTTTGTAAGCTTTGTTTACTTTTTTTTCTTTCTCGTTACTGTAAGTAAAACTTACAGTATTAAATAAGCACGAAGTGCAACTTCGCGCTTACGGGGTTTATTGATATATTATTTTACTTAATTCAATAATTTTGTTTTGCGGGTCAATGATGTAAACATAATACGTTCCGTGCCCTGTCCAAGAGGCAAGGTCAATATTAAACTGCGGTTCATTGATTGCTTTTAAATAAACTATTTGTCCAAGAGTGTTTGTTATTTTTATACTATACCCTTCCATTAATGTGTAGTTTCCATTATCAATAGTAATATTGTGCGAAGTCGGGTTTGGATATATTTTCATTGTGTTCGTATTGTTAAGCACATTAATACCTACAACGTGTAAAGTGTCATAAACAAAAATAGTGTCATAAACATTTAGGTGAGTTGTGTCGTATGCGCTATAATGTATTGTGTCATTAACGACAATGTGAGTAGTATCATAAACACTTAAATGTGTTGTATCGTAAACGCTTAAATGAGTTGTGTCATAAACAGAAATGTGCGTTGTGTCATAAGCAGTCAAATGAATAGTGTCGTATGAAGTTACGTGAGTTGTATCATAAACTGCAAAATGACAACTGTCTACACTATTTGTGTAAAGGTTTGAGATTTCTTGTTGTGTTAATACTCTTTGCCAAATGCCAATGTCATCTATATTTCCATTGAAAGCGTCTGTTGCATTATTTGTATTTCCAATTGTTGTCGATTGGATTGAATTGACAATTGGTGCAATAACTGCTGAAAGAATACCTCCTCCGACTGAATCTGTTGGCTGTGAAACTAAAATATTGTCAACATATAATTTAAACTCATTGGAGTGAATTATTCCTGCGATTCCATCAAATGTAGCGGCAAAAAAATGCCAAGTAATATCATTGTGATATGAATGATTACTTTGATGAGTGCCTTTGCCAGAGCAGAATGTTGATGTATATTCGGCATCCCAAAACAGTAATGAGTCCGTCCCCATATAAAATCTTAAACCATCAGCACCATTACATCCGTTGCTTTGACCAAAGATAGTCCCTCCGTATGCAGTACTATTATATTGAAACCAACCAGAGATAGAATACTTTAATATATTGTTTGTGTTAACTGTTGGAAGACTAATTTTATTAGTAGTTGAACTAGTAAAATGATATGCGCAGTTCAAACTACCAAACCTATCGGATGTTAAAGTAGCCCCATTCACTGTTCCATTATTTGCATTTCCGCTTACATCATTTGCATTGCCTGTGAAAGGATAGTAACCGACAAGTCCAGTTGTTGGTACATAACTTGGTAATTGCGCAAAAAGATTTGTAGTAATTAATACTACTGCTAAAATTGTAATTGTTTTTTTCATTTCATTTTGTTTTAATTGTTTGTTTTTAATTATTTCTAAATGTTTTATTCTGTGCGATGTTCTTTCGGTTACGGTTCGCAATGTTGCCGATAACTTACTTATATGCGCCACAAAACCATACAAAGCATGTCGTTTTCTATTGGCTTTGTGCAATTGCTATTTTTATACACATATCCGCCTTTCCATTTTCCGCCCGACAAATATAAAAATTTATTTTAGTTTATCCTATAAAAATAGGCTTTGGTCTAAAATTATTTATTGAGAATTTAAAAAAGGAGGCGCGAAAAAGTACCACAAAAGGGGGGCTATATTTTTACCATTCGGGACAGAAAATTGGGCCGCAATAAGTAGGGTTGAGTTTAAGAGATGATGATGAGATGGCCGGGAATATATATATATGACGAAGTAATATATATATGTA
>CAIUEQ010000032.1 GCA_903898215.1 uncultured Bacteroidota bacterium
ATTGTTACCGTTCCAACACCTATTGACAAAAACAATAAACCAGACCTTACTCCTCTTATCAAAGCGAGCGAAACCGTTGGAAAAGTGATTCAAAAGGGTGATATTGTAATATATGAGTCTACCGTTTATCCTGGATGTACGGAAGATGATTGTGTTCCGGTTTTAGAAAAATTTAGTGGACTAAAATTTAATAAAGATTTTTTCTGCGGTTATTCTCCCGAAAGAATTAATCCTGGAGATAAAATTCATACTGTTACAAAAATATTAAAAATCACATCAGGCTCAACTCCTCAAACAGCTGAAATAGTTAATCAATTATACTCTTCAATTATTACAGCGGGTACTTACAAGGCAGCATCTATAAAAGTTGCAGAAGCAGCTAAAGTGATAGAGAATTGTCAACGCGATATCAATATCGCATTTGTGAATGAACTTGCATTGATTTTTGATAAAATGCAGATTGACACTCTTGAAGTACTAGAAGCAGCTGGTACAAAATGGAATTTCTTGCCTTTTCGTCCGGGCTTGGTTGGAGGGCATTGTATTGGTGTTGATCCCTACTATTTAACTCATAAAGCCGAAGAGATTGGTTACCATTCACAGGTTATTCTTGCAGGTAGAAAGATCAATGATCAAATGGGCTCTTTTATTGCAAATAAAATTGTAAAACTTCTTATAAAAAAAGGTTCAAAAGTGAACAATGCAAATGCTCTTATTTTAGGAATCACATTTAAAGAAAATTGTCCTGATATTCGTAATTCAAAAGTGATTGATATTATTGAAGAGTTGAAAGAATTTGGAATCAATATTCATGTTTATGATCCAAATGCAGATAAACAAGAAGTGAAACATGAATATGGAATTGATATGATAGAGAAGCCGGAAGGGAAATATGAAGCTATCATTCTTGCTGTATCACATAAAGAATTTGAACAAATAAATCTTAAAGATTTCTCAAACGAAACTACAGTGATTTATGATGTAAAATCAATACTTGATAAATCATTAATTGACGCAAGACTTTGATGTTTGGAGGTGGATGGAATTTTGGAGTATTGATTATGTTTAAATATTTGGATTGAATAACAACAATTATCTTATTATTATCTCAATGCTTTTGTCTTGACACAAAAGCAAACAACCTGCCTGCCAATCTTTGACTTGTTTGGCAGGCAGGAAGTCAATCCCGATAGCTATCGGGATTCAATAAAATACTTGAAAAATATTGTTAATATATTTGCTACGTATACAAACCGACACGCTGATGAACACACCCCCTTCCCCCTCTTGATAGAGGGGGTATAAAGTTTGTGACTATATGTATGCTTGTTATGCTTATCAATGAAAACAGTAACAAATTTTTCGGGCATATTTTCTGAAGGTCGGGGGATTTTAGAGTAAAGTTGATAGATTGTTTGAGATTTTTAGTTTTTGGAATAAGAAGCAATTGTAAGTTTATTGTTTTTGGTTTATTTTTTGAGTTCATGTTGAAATATTTTAGGTCGAATATGACATTCGCTTTTCTAGAACATTAATGCTTTTGTTTAAGAAATAGCAGAGTGCTTCACCACCCCATCAATCAAAGATTGATTTCCCCTCCTAGAAGGAGGGGAGCTGATTTTGCTTGGTTCTCCTCCTTCAAGGAGGAGCCTGCCTGCCGCTCAAAGGCTTGTTTGGTAGGCAGGTGGCACGAAGTGACGAGGTGGTGAGTTAGAATTTCAAAAGTTTCACTCACCACCCCATCAATCAAAGATTGATTTCCCCTCCTTGAAGGCGGGGAGCTTGTATGGAAAGTTTTTTTTATCTTTGTTTTTTAGAATATAATTAATCATAAATGAAAATATTGGTAACAGGAGGTGCTGGATTTATAGGGTCAAATCTTGTTGAAGCGCTACTTAAAATGGAAGAAGTTTCATTTATAAGAGTGCTGGATAATTTAGCTACCGGCAGTGAGAAAAATATTTCCGAATTTTATTCAAATCCCAAATTTGAATTTGTTAAAGGTGATATTAGGGATTTTGATACTTGTTTAAGTGCAATGAAAAATATTGACCGTGTTTGTCATCAGGCGGCATTAGGCTCTGTTCCTCGTTCAATTCAAGATCCGATTACATCAAACAATGTTAATATTACAGGTACACTTAATGTTTTTACTGCTGCAAAAGATTCAGGAATTACAAAAATTGTATATGCTGCTTCTTCATCAACTTATGGTGATAGTGAATCCTTACCAAAAGTTGAAGATAAAATTGGAAAACCTCTTTCACCTTATGCAGTTACAAAGTATGTAAATGAATTATACGCGGATGTTTTTAAACGTTTGTACAATATAGATATTATTGGGTTAAGATACTTCAATGTTTTTGGTCCTAAACAAAATCCCAATGGCCCATATGCTGCTGTGATTCCATTATTTGTTGATGCAGTTTTAAATAATAAAAGTCCCTTTATTAATGGCGATGGTTCACAAAGTAGAGATTTTACATATGTTGCCAATGCCGTTCAAGCGAATATTAAAGCATTGTTTTGTAATGAGCCTGATTCATGGAATCAAGTTTATAATATTGCTTTTGGGGAACGCACAACAGTGCTAGAATTATTTAATACACTCAAAGAATTTGCAGGATCAAGTTCATCTCCAATATTCAGAGAAAAGAGAATAGGTGATATTCCTCACAGTCTTGCTGATATTTCAAAAGCTAAATCTAAACTTCATTATCATCCAGAATTTAGTGTTAAACAGGGGTTGGGAAAAGCGTTAGAATGGTATAGAAAAAATCCGGGTTGGTTTGGTGTTTGAAGTTTTTAGTTTGGCGTTTGTTTGGAATTGTAAAAATAAATGAATTTCGAATATTGAATTCTGAATGTTGAATGATGAAGTTGTTTGGGGTTTGATGATTAAGTAGGAAGAATTTAGAATTCTGAAGTAAAAAAATATGCATAAAAGAACAATTCAAAAATGGTATGCCCTTTATACTAAACCGAGAGCGGAGAAAAAAGTATCCAGCGAATTAGATTTTCGTGGTTTTGAAAATTTTCTCCCTCTTCAAACTACAATTAAACAATGGAGCGACCGGAAGAAGAAAGTTGAAATCCCATTATTCAATTCGTATATTTTTGTGAGAATAGAACTTGAGAAATATTACTACAAAATTCTTGAAATTCCTGGTGTGGTAAAGTTTGTGAAATTTGGAAAAGAAATCAACCCAATAAGGGATGAACAAATTGAACAAATAAAATTATTGTTGTCAAACTTTGATGATATCGAAATTAATACAGAAATGATTGGATTGAGAGATACTGTTGAGGTTGTTGCCGGACCTCTCACCGGATTCAAAGGGTTGATTATCGAAAACCAAGGAAATAAAAACTTCGCTATCGAAATTGAACAATTGGGTTGTTTTATGAAGATCAATTTGCCAAAGCAATATTTGAGGAAGGTTTGAGGTGGGGGGGGAGTTTGAATGTTTGAAGTTTGATTGTTTGGTGTTTGATTGTTTGGAGTTTGATTGTTTGGTCGTTTGTATCTACAAAATGGTTCGTTTGAATTTTCTTACAACAGTATCCTAATGAATGAATTTAATATAATTTGTTTTATGTACTGAACGAAATTGATATAATTTGTTCAATTAGTATAAAAAACGATATATTTGAAAGATAAAAAATAAAATATCATGAAATATATCGAAAGGGTAATTAGCGATCGCTTTTTAAAAAGCATGATCCCTAATAAAGTGCTTGTTTTATTGGGGCCAAGAAGAGTTGGCAAAACTTCATTTTTAAAGCATTTGACCACCACTATAAAAGAGCCTATTCTACAATTGAATGGTGAAGATATAGCCACAGTTGAAGTGCTCAAACAAAGAACAGTTGAGAATTATAAGCGCTTAATGGGAAAAAATGCAATCCTAATCATAGATGAAGCACAAAAAATCCCAAATATTGGTCTCATCCTCAAACTTATTGTTGATGAAATTGATGGAATAAAGGTCATCGTTACCGGCTCTTCGATGTTTGATCTTACAAATCAGTTAGGCGAACCATTAACCGGAAGAAAAATCACCTTTCAACTTTACCCCATCGCTCAAATGGAGTATCAAAAAGAAGAGAATTTGGTGCAAACAAAATCGAATTTAGAAGAACGTTTAATATACGGAAGCTATCCGGAACTACTTCAATACACAAGCAATGAAGAAAAAACGGCTTACCTAAGGGAATTAGTTAGTTCCTATTTGTTAAAAGATATTCTGGAACATGATGGAATAAGAAATTCAGGAAAGATGATTGACTTGCTCAGATTGATTGCATTTCAAATTGGGAAAGAAGTTTCTTTGGATGAACTGGCAAAACAATTAGGAATCAGCAGGAATACTGTAGAACGATATCTTGACTTACTGTCGAAAGTATTTGTTATCTATAAATTACAAGGATATAGCAGAAACCTCCGTAAAGAAGTAACCAAGAGTCATAAATGGTATTTTTATGACAATGGAATTCGCAATGCACTGATCGCAAATTTTAACCCATTCAATCTTAGAAATGATATTGGCGAACTCTGGGAAAATTATCTCTTGTCCGAAAGAATAAAATACCAACAATATAATGGGATGGTTGTAAATAATTATTTTTGGAGAACATACCAACAGCAGGAGATTGATTGGATTGAAGATCGGGGTGGTGAACTTTATGCCTATGAATTGAAATGGAAGACCGATAAGAAAGATAAAATACCAAGTGCCTGGAAAGAGGCTTATCCTGATAGTAAATTTGAGGTAATGAGTTCTGATAATTATCTTGATTGGATTTGTTGAGCAGGTATGAATAGATAATGAGATAATTTGATAATGAGATGATTGATTGAGTGAGTGTATGTTATGATGATTAGAAAATTAGATAATTTGATGATGAGATGATTTGATAATGTGATGATGGGGTGATTTGATGATTTGGAATGGTATGAGTTTTAATAATAAATAGGAGAGGTCATCTTTAATAGAATTTCCAACCTGTTATTGGGATAATATAATAATTTAAAATTCTCTGATACATAGATACACCTACCCTAACCCTTCCCTGTCTAACGAAGCTATGGCTATGATCTGCAGGCAGGCTTGATAGGAAGGGAACTTTTGTGGATGCTTTAAACAAGGAAAATAATTTTGGATTTGAGTGATAAAGATTTGTTTTGTTTATTGATGCTGAGAAATTCTTGTGAAGCAATATTACACCTACCCTAACCTTTCCCTGCCTACCGAAGCTATGGCTATGATCAGCAGGCAGGCTTATTAGGAAGGGAACTACTGAGATGGTTTTGATGAGTTCTCCTCCTAAAAGGAGGAGCCTGCCTGCCGCTCAAAGCCTTGTTTGGCAGGCAGGTGGCACAAAGTGCCGAGGTGGTGAGTTTTATTTTAGCTACAATGATTTTATGTTTAAGAAAAAGTTTACTAAACATCTATCCCTTCCCGATAGTTGTCGTGATTATCTTTGCAAAATTTTCTCCTCTTGGAAGGACATATATGTAACCAAAACATAAACATCAATTTTTCGTGCTTGGTAAATAAAAGATAACCACGAGGGACACAAAGGTCAACGCATGACCTATACCACAAAGACCATCCCGATAGCTATTGGGATTGTGCTCTTTGTGAAATCTTTGTGAACTTTGTGGTTAAAACACAAGGTCAAAAGTTGCTATAACGTATGTTCCGACTACACATATACCATTGGAAGTAGGGGACAAGATAAATTTTATGATTTTTTTTACAAAAAAGAGTAAATAATTTGCATTTATCATTCAGGTATCCTATTATTGAGTAGTTTTTCTACTCAAAGTGTGAGCGTCTATATGTGACTCACCAAGCGAAGCTGTGTTAAAAGAGGCGAGATAGTGAGAGGCGAGAATCGAGAGCTAAGAAAAAGTTCAATTTAACTTAGTTAATTTTTAACTTGACTAAAAGACACAATTACGAAAATCTTGAAATTTATAAACGGAGCCTTGCAATTGCAGTAAAGGTTATGGAGTTTATTGATTTGGTAAGACCATATCGAATTGCAGAGCAAATTTCTGCATCATCAGTTTCCGTTCCATCTAATATTGCTGAGGGTTCTGAAAGAAATACTGATAAAGAATTTAAAAGATTCCTTGAATTATCAAGTGGTTCAGCTAGCGAATTAGTGTTCGTCCATAATATCCGCCAACTGCGTTATACTCGCCAAAAAAACAATCATTTACAATGGTAAACTCCATTTTTTTTGACTTCGCAAGCCTTGTTGGCGAACATTCTGAATCAAACACTTAATACAAAGGTGTTAAGAATGAATGAAATATTCATTTGGTTAAAAAACTAGTTAACCGACTACCTGAAATTAATCTTGAGAAAATTATTGTTGAAACTAAAGAAGTGAATGCAATGATTAGAGGATTTATGAACACATTAGATAATTAGATAAGAGACGCGAGAAACGAGAAATGAGATTTTTACTTCTCGTTTCTCGAAATCTCACCTCTCAATATCTCAAACTAAAAAATGTTAGACACCCTAATAACTTCTAAAACCCGAATTAAGTTGATGCTAAAATTCTTTTTGAATGATAGCACTTCTTCTTATTTGCGAAATTTAGAAACTGAGTTCGGTGAAAGTTCTAACGCCATTCGATTGGAGTTAAATAAATTTGAAGAAGCAGGTTTATTAGAAACTTCTTTAAACGGAAATAAAAAAATATTCAAGGCAAACAAATCACATCCTTTATTTCAAGATATCAAAAATATCTTAATGAAATATACCGGTCTCGATCAAATTGTTGAAGAGGTGATTCAAAAACTTGGAGATGTGGAAAGAGTTTATCTTGTGGGTGACTTGTCTAACGGAATTAATAGCACTGTTGTTGATCTCATTTTTATTGGTAGTTTAAATAAAAACTATCTAACCAATTTAATTGGAAAGTCGGAGAAGATTATTTCAAAAAAAATTAAGTATATTATTTATACAGAAGAAGAGTTTTTAGTTTACAAGAAACAGTTAAAGGATGAGTTGTTTGTTTTGTGGGTGAAGGATTGAAAGAAGTGAGATGGTGAGAAGTGAGATTTCGAGAGAAAAGAATGAGAGAATGAGTTTAGAAATCAGATGTCGAGAAATGAGAATCGAGATATATGATGTGAGAATAATTAAG
>CAIUEQ010000033.1 GCA_903898215.1 uncultured Bacteroidota bacterium
ACTGACAAAATTCTTCATCACATCACCACACATTTTCATCATCACTTTTTTAACCACAGAGAGCACAAAGAAAAAAACACAAAGTACACAAAATTGTTCTCGACTCCGCTCGAACTGACAAAAAATTACTTTACAATTTTTATTTCCACTCTTCTGTTTTGCTGATGTTGTTCATCTGTACATTCAACACCATCTGAACATTGGTTTAGCAATTGGGTTTCGCCTAAACCATTTGAAATAATTCTTGATTTTGCCACACCTTTTTTCATCAGGTATTGTTTAACAACGGCTGCTCTTCGTTCACTTAATTTATGATTATACTCTGCACTTCCTCTGCTATCGGTATGGGCACTCACTTGTATCTTTACAGTTTTGCTTATACGTGATGCATGTATTGCCGAATCGAGTGTTGGATAAATTGAAGTTGGAATTGAAACATCATTAAATTTAAATAATACTTTATCGAAAACAATTTTAGTAAGCACTTCATCTGACACACCTGATTCAACTGCAGGTGTTGGTTTTACTTTTTCAGGTTTCGGTTCAACTGGTTTTGAAACTATTATTGGTGGTGTAGATTTTACTATTTCTGGTTTTGGTGCAACCGGTTTTGCTGCAATGATTGGTGGTGTCGGCTTAGCTATTTCTGGTTTTGGTGCAGCTGGTTTTGTTACTAAAACCGGAGGTGTGGGAATTGGATTAACCGTTTTTGGTGCATCCACTTTTGGAGTTTCTGATGATGCAATAGTTATAGGATTTTGCTTTACAGGTTCTTCCACTTTTTTTGTTTCAACAGAAGCTAATACAGGTTTGTTTTCTGTTAATAATCTATTATCAAAATAATAATACACTTTATCAAGACCTTCACCGTTATCTCGATTTGAGGAGAAATATCCTGTTCTTCCATCTTGTCGGCAAACAAATGCAATATCATCTTTTGATGAGTTAAAAGGTTTTCCCATATTTATTGGTACAGATGGAATTCCTAAATTTATTTTCGCTTGGTATAGATCATATCCCCCAAAGCCATTTAATCCTTTTGATGTAAAAAAAAGCACTTTGCCACTCACTGAAGGATAAATTTCATTTTCGGTAGTATTGATTCCTTGTCCGAGGTTTTCGGGAGTTCCCCACTTTCCATCGGCAATGCGAGAAACTTTATAAATATCTGTTCCACCAAATCCTTTAGGCATATCGGAAGCAAAATATAAGGTGTTTCCATTATCAGTTATAAATGGATGCATGCAATTATATTCCTTGTTATTAAAAGGAAGTTCTTGAGGACTAATAAATTTTCCATTCTCAAATCTTGCAACATAAATTTTCATATTTGCAACACCATCTGAACTAATTTCAATATCTCCCACTCTTTTTTTAACTACACCTTTTTTAACTTTTGTAGCATTGGCACTAAAATAAACAAGCATTCCATCTTCGCTTACAGAAGGCGAACCTTCATTGAGTTCGAATGAAATTCCATCCATAAACTTATCTCCTTCAATAAACGTGATTGAATCTTTTATTTCTGCAAAATCCAAATCATACATCTGCATTAAATTACTTTTATCTCCTTTGTTTTTTAAGGCAGAATAAATCATTCCATTATCAAAAAAACAATACCCTAAACTTTGTCCGCTTATATTTAAGTTTGTTGGAACAACCGTAAAGTTGCGGATAGAATCTTTATTTCGCTCGGCCCACGATAAACTTTTTAATTGAAGATTTGCAAATATATCATCCGGAAAAATGGATAGATAATATCTGTACTGATCCTTTGAACGTGTGTAATCACCATTAATTTTAAGAATAGCCGCATAATCTAAATACACATCGGGAGCAGTGTTTTTATCACCTAACCGAATTAATCTCGAAAAATATTCTTCGGCTTTAGCGTATTGAAATGAAAATTTATAACATTGTGACAGTCGGTCGAGGAGAAACAATTCAACTTTAGGGTTATAAATTTTTAATGCGGCTTCGTAATCAAAAATTGCTTCTCTAAATTGAAAAAACTCAAAGTGAATATTTCCCTGTTGGATCTCTTTATTTTGTGAAAATCCTTTAAGAGAGAAAAGAAACAAAAGAATGATAACAAGAAATAATCTTTTCATAAAATTAAATTGAAGCGATATGCATTTTCATAATCTCATCCACATAATGTCGGTTATTTGATAATCGTGGCACTTTATGCTGACCTCCAAGTTTACCATTTTTTTTAAGCCAATGATTAAAAGTTCCTTTTGGCATTATGCGAATAATAGGTTGCAGCATTGCCATATCTTTAAAACGTTTGGCTTCATAATCAGAATTTACCGCCTTTAGTTGCTGATCTAATTCTTTTGTAAAAGTTTCGATGCAGTGAGGTTCTTGATCAAATTCTATTAACCATTCGTGGGTACCGATTCCATTTTTATTATCTGTAAAATAAACAGGTGCAGCAGTATAATCTGTAATATGTGCATCAAGAATTTTACATGCATTTGAAATTGCAAAATCTGCATTTTCGATAACCAGTTCTTCACCAAAAGCATTGATAAAATGTTTTGTTCTTCCAGTAATTTTAAAACGAAATGGATTGAGATCAGAAAATTTAACGGTATCGCCAATCACATATCTCCACAAACCTGAGTTGTTTGAAATAACCACTGCATAATTTACATCTACTTCAATTTCGTCAAGTGAAAGTGTGGTGGGATGATCTTTCCCATATTCTTCCATCGGCATAAATTCAAAATAAATTCCATAGTCGAGCATCAACAACATTTCTTCGCTATTGCTTTGATCTTGTAATCCTAAAAAGCCTTCTGACGCATTATAACTTTCCAAATAATTCATTTTCGATGAACGAATTAGTTGTTTAAATTTATCACGATAAGGAGTAAAACTCACGCCTCCATGAATATATAATTCGATGTTTGGCCAAATATCAGAAAGGTTATTTTTTCCAGTTACTTCAAATAATTTTTCGATAAGAACTATTGTCCAAGTAGGTACACCGGTAATGCTTGTTACATCTTCATTTACTGTAGCCTTCACCATCCTTTCAATTTTCTCATCCCAATTATCCATGATGGCAATACTTAAATCAGGGGTACGAAAAAAATGTGCCCAGAAAGGCATATTCTGCATCATCACAGCTGAAAGATCTCCGTAAAAACTTTGGTCGGAATTAAATTTATTTACCTGATGGCTTCCACCCATGATCAATCCTTTGCCATTAAAAATTGTTGTTTCAGGATTGTTTCTTACATAAAATAATAATGCATCTTTTCCACCTTGAAAATGACAAATTTCCATGCTCTCATAAGTTACAGGAATAAATTTACTTTTTGAACCTGTTGTTCCCGATGACTTAGCAAACCAACGTACCTCGCTCGACCATAAGATATTTTGTTCTCCGCGCATCATCCTTTCGATGTAAGGACGATGGGTCTCATAATTCCCAACTGGCACACGCTCTTTAAATTCTTTTACGGAGTTGATACTTTTGTAATCATATTTTTTTCCCCATTCCGAATTCTGTGCATCATCCAAAAGTGTGGTAAGAAGTTCGTTCTGTACATCATGAGGATTTTCCATAAAGTGCTCAATAAACGGTTCACGTTTTTTTAGATACCAACTTAAAAGTGAGTTGATCAGAGCCATGCACTAAAGTGATTTAATGTGTAAGTATACATAATTACAAACAAAGTTTCAAGTTTGCGAATGGAAGGCGGTAATAAATTATCACAGCTATATATTTGCTGTTCGAAAAACACTTATGGACTTCATTGATAAAAAAATACAGGATTATTGCGATGCACATACCAATTCAGAAAGTTATGTACTAAAAAAACTGAATCGTGATACACATGCTAATGTATTGCAACCACGCATGCTAAGCGGGCATTTTCAAGGAAAATTATTAAGCATGTTCAGTAAAATGATTCGTCCGAAAATAATCCTGGAAATTGGAACCTATACCGGTTACTCGGCAATTTGTTTGGCCGAAGGATTAGTCGAAAATGGAAAACTAATTACTATAGATGTAAATGCTGAACAAGAAACTCGTATCAGGAAATATATAGCTGAAGCCGGAATGGAAAAGCAAATTCAATTTATTGTAGGCGATGCTTATAATATTATTAAAACTTTGCCGCACAATTATGATTTGGTTTTTATTGATGCCGACAAACCAAATTATTTAAAATATTATAAACAGGTAATTGAACTCGTTAATCCGGGTGGTTACATTATTGCCGACAATGTTTTATGGAGCGGAAAAGTTGTAGATGAAAAAGAATTGGCAAAAGATAAAGACACACAATTTTTAGATGAGTTCAATAAATTTATTCAGCAAGATGAACGCGTTGAAAATATTTTATTGCCTGTAAGAGATGGCTTGATGGTGATGAGAAAATTATAAATAAAACTATCATTTAAAAAAAAGCGACTTCCCTAAAATAAATAATCTGTGAGATAAATTTTCGAAGTAAAATCCCTTTAGAATAAATTTTTACTTCATCATTCGATATTCAATGTTCGGCATTCATTATTTATTTGTTTCTACTTCCTCTACTCTCACGCCAACAGATTTTACATGCAACAAGGTATCATCGCGCATGTTCTGTTCCAACTCAAAACGATAGAAACCACTTTTGGGGAATTTAATATTTTGCAAAACGGGAAACTGATAATCATAAATATCTCCTAGTCCGGAGCCTAACCATTTACCGCGCTCATCTGCCAATTTAATTTCCACTCTGCGCTGGTCTGATTTTTTTTCGGGATTAGTAACATGCATCAACATAAAAATATTATTGTATCTATAATCTGCATCAACACGCACGTTCACCAAAACATTATAAAATTTTGTTGTGTCTTTTATCTGCAGATCAAACGGCATAAGATTTTTATAATACCATGCATTTCCTTCGATACTTTTATTTTCTTCAAACAATCTACCGGGATCGCATGAGGAAAATATCATCACAGAAAAAACCAATAAGTAAACAAACTTTCTCATCTTATTTTTTTGGTGGTAGCGGATTATTTGGTTGAACTGCAACAGGAGTATTTACTTTAGGTTTATTCTTGTTTTTATTTCTGTTGTTGCGGTTTTTATTGTTTTTCTTTTGGGGTTTTTTATTGTCATCCAAACGAGTTAAACTTTCGGTTCCCATATCATTTTGAAAATCAACAACGGCAATTTTCAGTTCTTTTTTAATTACCACAACTTCAGGTTTAACACCTTGTTTATTGAGCTCTTTATATTCTTTAACCTGTTCAACAGTAAGACCTTTCCATTCACCTCCATGTTCTCTTGGAGCAAACCACATCATGCGTTTTAGGATATCCGTTTTCACCGATTTATATTCTCCATCGGCAAATTGCAATACCAGATTATCCTCCACAGGAAAATCTTTTAATGCTTCCATGTATCCATCCAATTCAAAATTCAAGCAACACTTTAATCTACCACATTGACCTGAAAGTTTTAATGGATTGAGAGATAAATTTTGATAACGTGCCGCATTTGTGTTAACCAATTTAAAATCGGTAAGCCACGTAGAACAACATAATTCTCGTCCGCATGAACCGATAGCACCAAGTCTTCCGGCTTCCTGGCGGTAGCCTATCTGTTTCATTTCCACACGAACTTTAAAAGATTCGGCTAAACGTTTGATCAGTTCTCTAAAATCAACTCTGTCTTCGGCAGTATAATAAAAAGTTGCTTTACGTTTATCTCCCTGATATTCCACATCACTAAGTTTCATGCTTAAACCAAGCTCAAGAGCAATGGTGCGGGCTTTATACATCGTAGGAATTTCAAGTTCTTTATTTTCTTTTCTACGCGCTATGTCACCATCGTTTGCCCTGCGAATAATTTTACGGAATTCCCCATCTTCACGTATTTGGTTTTTCTTTAACTGCAATTTTACCAATTCACCTTTTAAAGAAACTTCACCGATATCATAGCCGTTTTCCATTTCAACCACAACCAAATCTTTGTTGGTGATATCATGATGATGAAAATTGCGATAGTATTCTTTTCGTGTTCCTTTGAAGCGTACTTCAACGATGTCGTAAGGTTTGATATGTGGCGGAAGATCCATATCTACCAGCCAATCAAAAGTATTTAATTTATTGCATCCGCCCGTGCTGCATCCACCGCTCGAACATCCGCCTGATCCACATCCCATAAGAAAATTAAAATTAAAAAATAAAAAAATAAAAACCCTATCCCCCTAAATCCACCGCACTAAATTATTCGGATTTTTTTAATTGGGTGCCAATATACAAAGAAAGATTAAGAAACGTAATCTTGAGGTCGGCATTACGCTCGATATGAAATGCAGTTTCGTTAAATGCATTTGTTAAATCGGGCAAATTATTGGCATGAATAAACGGAGAAAATTTGTTTACGAAGTCAGCTTCTTGTTCGCTTAACCTTAGCAATTGCTTATTTCCATAACGATAAATAAACAATGCACGTAACATATGTTCGCTGTATGCAATAAAACTTTTCAGAAATTCTCTTCCGCTCTTCACACAACTTTCAACCCAAGCAGTAAGATTTACAATATCTTTTCTGGAATTAAAACACAAACGCATCCAGCTCAAAAATAGTTCGAAATAATCAGAACGGCCGGTATTTACAAGATTGATGGCTAAGGATAAATTCCCTTCACTCACGCGTGAAATTGTTTCAGCATCTTGCTTATTGAGCTGAAATTTTTGAATTAATTCCTGAGTAATTTCTTCATCTTTTAAACGAGGAATTTTTAATGTTTGAGTACGAGATAAAATTGTTGGCAACACTTTATCCGAATCCTGAGCAACAAGAATCAAAAGTGTTCCTACAGGAGGTTCTTCAAGCAACTTCAATAAAATATTTCCTTCTTTGCTTAAATATTCAGCCATCCAAATGATGACAGTTTTATATTTTGCTTCAAAGGATTTTAGTCCAACTTTTTTAAAAATATCTCTGCATTCTTCGGCTGTAATATTTCCTTGCTTTTTCCCTTCATCATCTAATTTCAACAACCATTGCAATTCACCGATATAAGGATTTTCGATAAATGCCGAACGCCATTCTGAAATAAAATCATTGGTTAACTTTTTCTTTTCGATGGCAACGGTGGGAACAGTAAAATGCAAATCGGGATGAACAAGTTTTTGAATTTTAACGCATGAAGGACAAACGCCACAGCTATCATCATCGGTTGGATTGGCACAATTAATAAATTGCGAATAAGCCACAGCCAAAGGCAAGGCTCCAACACCTTCGTTGCCCAAAAATAATTGCGTATGACTGATACGACCTTGTTTAACGGTTTGTATCAACTTGCTTTTTATTTCCTTTTGTCCGATGATGTTTTTGAATTGCACTTTTAAATTGTTTGTAGTTTTTTGTTGACGAAAATACGCGATGAAATTTCAATCCGGCAATTTATTTTGAGAAAATATTTTAACCGCAAATCCCGATAGCTATCGGGACAAAGATTTACGCAAAGTGCGCAAAGAATTTTAATGATTTATTGGTAAAAAATAGCCCCGTGTTTTCCCCGCGGGGAAACAATAAAAATAATTAAGGGCTTTAGTCCAAACGGATTTTGCAATAATTGAATTAGGAATTTCAACAACTCAACTAAAAACAAATTTACTTCACAAACTTTGCAGCACACCATTCATTTTTTGTTAGGTGTTGAATGAATTTAAGGTTGTGTTTTTCGGCAGCTGATTTTAAATCATCCAGATCAGTTGAATAAAACCCACTGATGATAAGTTGAGCATTTGAATTCATCATTTGTGAAAGTTTTTCAAAACTTCCAAGCAAAATATTTTTATTGATATTGGCAAGAATCATATCAAAATTTGTTTGCTCAACAATTGCCAAGTCACCTTTTTTAAATTCGATAGTTGTTACACTGTTCAATGCACAATTTTCCATGATATTCTCGGCACTCCAATCATCGATATCAATAGCTAAAATTTTATCAGCACCAAGCATAGATGCAAATATTGAAAGTACACCTGTGCCGCAACCATAATCAAATACGTTTTTATTTTTAAAATCGGTATTCAACATCATTTGCAAAACAAGTTGTGTGGTTTCATGATGTCCGGTACCAAAAGTATTTTTGGGCTGAATGATAATTTCATATTTATACTTGCTATCCAACTCATGAAAAGGTGCTTTAACAATAATATCATTACCGATGGTTATCGATTCAAATGATGCTTCCCATTGAGCATTCCAATTTTGTTGTTGGATAGTATTTTGAGGAACTGAATTTGGATTGATGTTATAATGTGTAAGAATTTTTTCGAAAACATCTTTATCAAAAAGTGATTGCGGAATAAATGCCGAAAAACCTTCTTCATTTTCTTCAAAACCTTCAAAGTTTTCTTCCGCTAATTCTGCGATGAGATTGTCTTTGAATTCTTCGTTACATTTAATCTGAAATTCATAATAAGCTTCCATGCGGCAAATGTATATTTTGAAATAGAATAAATCGTTTAGCTACCATATTTTAATTATATAACTATGAGCTATGAAAAAAAATGCCACAGATTGCACAGATTTTTTTTAAAATTATTTCATAATAATCTGTGCAATCTATGGCTCATTTAAATAAGATATTATGAATGAATGACTCAAATGGGTTAAAAATTTAACCGAATTAAACATTATGAAAATAGTACATTCGAATAAAATTATAAACTTATGACACCACTACTTATTATTGTCGTTTTTGGATTGCTTGTTGTGTTTCTATCTCTAGTAACAGTTCAACAAGGCACTATTTCGGTTATTACCATGTTTGGTAAATATCGCAGAATTTTATATCCGGGATTGAACATGAAAATCCCTTTTTTGGAAATTGTCTTTCGTAGAATTTCTATTCAAAACCGTTCTATCGAATTGGATTTTCAAGCCATCACACAAGATCAGGCAAATGTTTATTTTAAAGCGATGTTATTGTATTCGGTATTTGACAATAAAGAAGAAACGTTGAAAAATGTTGCTTTCAAATTTGTGAATGACCGTGATTTTATGACAGCACTTATTCGCACAATTGAAGGTTCAATTCGTGGATTTGTGGCTACAAAAAAACAAGCAGAAGTTCTATCTCAAAGAAAAGAAATTGTTGATTCGGTAAAAGACAGCATCGATCATGTTTTAGAAACCTGGGGTTTTCATCTCATCGATCTTCAGTTGAATGATATCACATTTGATGAAGCGATTACCAAATCGATGGCGCAAGTGGTAGCATCTTCAAACTTAAAAGCTGCTGCCGAAAATGAAGGTCAGGCTTTGTTAATCACAAAAACAAAAGCTGCAGAAGCTGAAGGAAATGCTATAAAAATTTCGGCCGAAGCAGAAAAAATTGCCGCTGCATTACGCGGACAAGGAATTGCTTTGTTCCGAAAAGAAGTTGCAAAAGGTATGAGCGAAGCTGCTCAGGAAATGAAAACAGCAGATCTGGATTCATCATTTTTATTGTTCAGCATGTGGACTGAAGCAATCAAAAATTTTGCATCAGATGGCAAAGGCAATGTGATATTTTTAGATGGATCAACAGATGGAATGAATAAAACACTTAAACAAATGATGGCAATGAGTGTAGTTGATGATGCTGATTTAAAAGATAAAAGAGATAAGAAATAAACACTAGTTTTAAACCAACTTTAAAAGCCGATTGATAAATTATTGATCGGTTTTTTTATGCTCAATAATATCATCAAAATGATATTGAAATTATTTTTATCGAAAGCTAAAATACATATCACTTAAGCAATAAAATTTCTTACGAAAAAACATTCCGTTTCCAATTAAAATTAAAAAATTGGCAATCGTACTTTATAATTTATTTCACTTCATTGTTCTGATAACTATTAACTTAGTGATTAAAAAAAATATAGATAATAAAAAATATAGAATACATTTGGTATACAAAACGATCGTTCTAATTCTACTAAACAACTTTAATTTTACTCCAAATGAAAGCAACAAAATTTAGTAAATCCCCTCGGATCACAACACTAATAGTGCTCTTGTTATTTGCACTCAACTCTCAATCACAAAGCATTTCAAGTTACACCTTTAGCGCATTGAGCGGAACTTTTACACCTCTTACATCGGGAACAACAAGAACTATAACTGGTGGAAGTCTTGATGATGGATATTATGGAAACATCCCATTAGGATTTGTTTTCAATTACGGAGGCTCAAATTATACAAGCGTTGCAGCTTGCACAAATGGCTGGATTAGTTTTGTAAGTACCATGACCCAAACACTGGAAGTAAATGATATGACTGCAGGTTTATCAGGAGCACGCCCGGTAATTGCAGCACTTTGGGATGACCTTCACATGTCGACCGGAACTTTTAAAACATATTCGGATACTACCGCTGGAGGAACAGATAGTGTATTTACCGCAGAGTGGCTAAATGTAAGATGGTGGTATACGGTAACCACTCCCGTAATTTCTTTTCAGATAAAATTATTTAAAAGTAGTGGAAGAATTCGAATGGTTTATCGACAAGATTCAACACCAGTTTCTGGAGCATCTGCATCAATTGGTTTAATGGGACCTTCATTAGGTTCCGGTAATTTTATTTCATTAAGTATTAACAATAATCCTGCATCACCAACTTCAAGTACAACTGGAGATACAACCACAAATAATGTAAGACCTGCAACAGGACAAATATATCAATTTGACAAACCGGCTGTTTGTTCGGGAATACCTGTTGGAGGAATAGCAAGTGCGTTTAGTTCAAGTGTATGTAAATCTTCTACAAATATTTCTTTGATTGGAGCAAGTGGAAGTTCCGGTATCACCTATCAATGGCAAGATTCATCAACAGGAAGTTCATGGGCATCAGCTTCAGGAGGAGCAGGATCAACCACTGCAAATTATACAACGCCTGTTTTATATACACCAAAATTTTATCGATGCTTAATCACTTGTACCAATAGTAGTTTATCAGCTTATTCAACTGTTGCAGCAATAAGTATGGGATGCCTTAATTTTAATGTTACACGTACAACTGGAATAACTTACAGTTCAATTATTTCTACAGGAACAACTTTTACCTGGAATATTTTAAGTGCCGATGATGGAGGTTCGGATGCAGTGATGTTAACTCCTTCACAATTTAATTTTTCATTCGCGGGACAACCATTAACTGGATTTAGAGTTTGCACAAACGGATGGATGACTTTGGATGTGATGAATACCAGCAAAGAATATCATAATGATTTTGCCACTTTACCTTTTACTCGTGTAATTACACCACTTTGGGACGACTTGGTTGTTACAGGAAATAATCAAACTAATCTAACCAATATTCGCTATCAGATTATCGGATCAACTCCGGGATCAAGAGTATTGGTTGTTGAATGGTATGGCATGGAGATTTATAATAATGCCGGACCGGATTTAAATTTTCAGGTAAAATTGTATGAAGGTTCTAATAATGTTGAAATTGTTTATGGAAAAATGTTAGGCTTTGACGGCACAAATAATTTCACCTATTCCTATACTGCGGGAATTTCATCTTCATCAGTTAGTTCTCCAATTTTAAGCGGACAACTCTTCACACAAAAAATAAATAATACCCGCAGCTTCGACTCAATATCGAACAACAATCATTCAGTAGTTCCGGCTTGCAATACTTCAATTTTATTTACTCCAGGAACATATACCACTTATACCGCTACAGGAACAACACCTTCAAATGACAGTGCCGGTGCTCCAATAATTCTTCCTGTAAATTCTAGTCCGTGTTTGGATCTTTGTGGAACATATTATACATCAGCTAATGCAACAGCATCATCGCAAGTTGCTACATGCACAGGTATTGCCGATGATGATGTATGGTTTAAATTTACAGCACCATCAAGCGGACAAGTTACAGTTACGGTTAGAGGTGCTGGCGGATACGATCCTGTTTTTCAAGTAATGAATAATGCCTATGATACTGCCGGAATGGGTGCAGCAAAATGTCGAAATCTTACCGGAGCAGGTTTAACAGAAACGGTAAATGTTACTTCAATTACTCCTTCAAATAATTATTTTATTCGTGTTTATAATTACACTGCCGGAAGTGGAACTGATGGCTATTTTTCTATTTGTGTAAATGATTACCTCACTCCTCCTTCAAATGATGAATGTTCATCACCAGCAGCAATAACGATGAGTTCTACAACATGCAACGGCACAACCGGCAACACATTGGGGGCAACAGCATCTTCTCAAACAGCATGCAGTGGAACACCAGATGATGATGTATGGTATGTATTTGTTGCAACAGGAACCAAGTCGAGAGTATTGGTACAAAGTGGAACCGGTTTTAATGCACAGGTAGAAGTGTTTAGCGGAACATGCAGTTCATTAACTTCACTCAAGTGTATCAATAATACCAGTACAGGAGGAATAGAAACGGATTCGTTTACCACTGTAACTTCTTCACTTTATTATATTAGAGTATATCATTCGGGGGCAGGTGCCGGAACTGGAAATTTTAGCATTTGTGTATTTAATGTAAACGCTCCTACAACTCAGGCTTCATCAGTTACATTTACAAATACCAACGCTACGTCTACACAGGTAAACTGGACAAACGGAAATGGAGCATCCAGAGTTGTTGTTGCTTTACCAATTACAGCCTTTGTTATTCCTCCTTCAAATTATACTTCTTATACACCAAATACAATTTTTGGTTCAGGAACTCTTTTATCAGCAGGGACAAATAATTATGCTGTTTATGATGCAACTGGAAGCACTTCAACCGTAACAGTAACAGGACTTGCACCGTTAACACAATATTCTTTTTATGTGTATGAATACAACGGAACAAATGCTGCAAAAACATATTTAACACCCGGTGCAGGAAATTCAATTACTACATTGCCTGTAACGTTTATTTCATTTACAGGAGTAAAACAAAATAACGATGTATTGCTTTTGTGGCAAACTGCCAGTGAAATATATAATGATTATTTTGAAGTGGAAAGATCATTGGATAATAGACAATGGACAACTATTGGAAAAGTTAAAGGACATGGTACAACAAATTCAATCAGCAATTATCAGTATTCAGATGTTTCTTCCGATAGCTATCGGAATCCGCTCGACATGACAAACACACTTTACTATCGTTTAAAACAAATTGACTTTAATGGTAAATACTCGTATTCAAAAATTATTTTAATTAATGATATTACTAAAATAATTAATGACGTTTCGGTATCCCCAAATCCTACAAGTTCCTTGCTCTCACTCGGTGTAAATTCGACAACGAACACTGATGCTGATATTATAATCACCGATGTGCAGGGAAGAACGGTATTGACAAAAAAAGTTGAATTAATAAGATTATTATTTGAAAATTTTAACTATAGGATAATAGAGATTTATAAGATATTCGGTAAAGTTTGGAATGTTGGATATGGTACTATAAAGAGTGTTTGTTATAGGAAAAATTGGAAATAATTTTCTTGACTTTTTACTA
>CAIUEQ010000034.1 GCA_903898215.1 uncultured Bacteroidota bacterium
ATCGGATTGTTCTTTGGGATCTCTTTATTTTTTCCGCATCAATATAAATTTGAAAAAAGTATTGAAATAAATAAACCCAAACAAGAAGTTTTTTCTTTCATGAATAATCTTCAAAACTGGGAGCAATGGAGTGTGTGGAACAAATCAATTGATAGTACCATGTATTTATTTTATTCTTCTCGTAAAGATTCAATTGGAGCCATGCAATATTTTAATGGAAATTTACTTGGCAGTGGAAGATTTAAAATATCAAATATTAAAACAAACGAATTTCTTAGTTACAATTTGCAAATGCACCAAAGTGAAGTAAATGCAAATGGAACATTTTTCTTCTCTGATAAAAATACCGGTACTCAAATAACCTGGGTTGACTCAGGTGATGTTGGTCATAATCCAATTTTCCGATATATGATTCCTTTCAAAAGAAGTTCCACAGAAAAAGCTTTTGAAGAAGGACTAAAAAGAATCAAAGAAGTGATAGAAAAATAATTTTTTCACCTCTGTTTTTCTTTTCGCGTTTATTCTTAAAACTTTATTTTTATTCCGATTGTCTTATGTTTTATGAACTCCCAAAATTCTAAACATACAAACAATTTAATACATGCATCAAGTCCTTATTTATTGCAACACGCGCACAATCCTGTAAACTGGTTTGAATGGGGTGAAGAAGCCTTTGCAAAAGCCAAGCGTGAAGATAAATTGATATTGGTGAGTATTGGTTATTCTGCTTGTCATTGGTGTCATGTGATGGAACGAGAGAGTTTTGAAATGGAAGATACTGCTGCCATCATGAACGAATATTTTGTTTGCATCAAAGTTGACAGAGAAGAACGTCCTGATGTTGATCAGATTTATATGGATGCTGTACAATTGATTACCGGACAAGGAGGTTGGCCGCTTAATTGTTTTACACTTCCCGATGGACGACCAATTCATGGAGGAACATATTTTCCGAAAAATAAATGGGAGCAAATTCTTGAGCAGCTTGGTGAATTTTATAAGAACAGAAAAGATGAAGCGCTCACTTATGCTACAAATCTTACCAATGGAATTAAAGAATTAAATATTATTCAATCCACAGAAGATTTATCGTTAATTAATTTTGAAAAGTTATCGGAGATAATAAATCTTTTCAAGAAAAATTTTGATTACGAAAGAGGTGGATACAATTGGTCGCCAAAATTTCCGATGCCAAATAATTGGGAATTGTTTATGCAAATTCAACATCACTCAAAAGATGAAGCATTGAATAATGCTGTGCAAATTACACTTACAAAAATGGCTGAAGGTGGTATTTATGATCAGGTGGGAGGAGGCTTTGCTCGCTACTCTACAGATAGTATTTGGAAAGCTCCTCACTTCGAAAAAATGTTATACGACAATGCTCAATTGATGAGTTTATATTCTTTGGCTTATCAGCAAAGTAAAAATGAATTGTATAAAAATGTGGTATATCAAACGCATGAATTTATTGCCAGAGAACTCACTTCATCTCAAGGCTATTTTTATTCGGCATTGGATGCAGATAGTGAAGGAGTAGAAGGGAAGTTTTATGTGTGGACGAAAAATGAATTGCAACAATTTATCGGTGAAGATGAAAAGATTTACAGTTTATATTTTAGTGTTGATGAACATGGAAATTGGGAACACGGAAATAATATTTTATACAAAACTAAAACCGATTTAGAATTAGAAAAACTTTCAGGAAAATCAATTTCTGAAATTGAAAATATTGTCAGAAAATGCAATACGATTTTATTGGAAGCTCGTACAAAAAGAGTGAGACCGGGATTGGATGATAAAATGATAACATGCTGGAACGCCTTGATGATAAAAGGATACGCAGATGCTTATCAAGTTTTTAATGATGAGAAGTTTTTAAAAGTTGCAACAGATTGCACAGATTTTATTTTAGAAAATCTGATAAAAGAAAATACACTTTTTCGTATTTATAAAAATCAAATTAAATCCATTCCTGCTTTTGCCGAAGATTATGCTGCATTATGCGAAGCACTGATTTCTTTATATGAAGTAAGCGGGGAGGAGAAATATATTTTTAAAGCAAAAGAGATAATTGATATTTCTATCGATTTATTTTATGATACAGCATCTAAATTATTTTATTTCAAATCAAAAAATGATGAGCAACTTGTAGCAAGAAAAATTGATATGAGCGATGATGTGATTCCATCTGCTAATTCAATGTTTGCCAAATGTCTTTATCAACTTGGTTTTTTATTTGATGAAACAAAATACCACGAAATGGTTGACGAAATGTTGCTTGCTGTTCAGTCCAAAATTGAACGATTCCCAACAGGTTATTCTAACTGGATGCAAGTTTTGTTGTGGAAACAAAAAGGGTTTTATCAGATAATTATTTCGGGTAAAAATGCAGATAAAGTAAAAACAGAATTACAAAATACTTATTTGCCAAATGCTATCATCATTGCATTAAATCAGCAATCATCTATTCCTTTTTTAACAGATAAATTAATTTCAGATGAAACTAAAATTTATGTGTGTAAAGATAAGACTTGTGCTTTACCAATGATAACTGTTGAAGATGTTTTGAGAAATTTATAAATGCACTAATTTGAAGCCAAGTTTTTGTGCAAAAGTGTAGTAATATTCTTTGATTAAATTTTCAACGCTGTCAATATTCCTGAACTCTTGTAACATATCAATCAGTAGGATGTCGAATACACATCCTTCTACAAATTTTATCTCTTTACCAAAGCCGCAAACGCACAGTGCATTTGTTTTTCGTAGGAAACGTTTGATGTGTCGAAGGTCAGTATTTAGGGTATGGCAAGTTCCAAAATGAATAATTTTATTATGGCAATTTGGTCCGAGCATTTCGGCAAGTTCATCAAGATTTACAATTTCTTTTCCTACTAAAATTTGATTGGGTTTACCATGAAAAGCAATATATAAAATGCTGTAATCTTTATATTTTTTTAGTTGAGATTGTTTTAAATAATAGGCAAGATTTTCACGTGTTCCACAATGCCTGTGAATGTAATTGATGTTTCGGTTTTGTTTCATAAACATCAGCACAGCCAGCACCGATGCTTCATCTTTGAGGTCTTTGCTCCAATCACCCTCAACGCAAAATACTTCTTTGATATATGTTTTTGAAAATTTCATTTTGTATATAACGAAAAAAGCTGCGGTGCAATTACTTACACAACAGCTTTTCTTATTTATATGTTATTTTTTTTAGTCAACATTATCATGAAGAAATGAATTGTTAGTTCTGATTTCTGCTTTGTTATTTACCGAATCTTCAAACAATGTTAAACGAGAGATTTGTTGTTCAGAAGAATGTGGAACTTCGTTTAATTTTTTATTTTTTCGTTTGTATGCCGGTTCTTTTTCAAGGTCACGAATACCACCCGGAGAATTGATTGTAACGTTAAGGTTTTTCAATTCTTTGATTCGCTGAATATGTTTTTCGATTTTAATTTCTTGCTCATCGTTAATTTCTTCTGCACTAACATTATTTACCATATTGTTAACTTCGTTCATCAACTCTTCAATTTGCTCTTCTTTTGAAACTACATCCTGTACACGAAATTTTATTTCATCATCTTCATCATTCACCTCTTCTACGAAATGTGTTTCTTCAAATTGTACTTCCTCAATAATTTCTTCGATTTGTTCTACCTCTTCTTCTTCTATTTTTAACTCAAAGTGCATTTCATTTTCTTCCTCTTCTTGAATTTCCATTGCTGGAATTTCAGGTTCAGGCGGGGTTTCAATGATATTGGTTGTGATGATCATTTCTTCCTTTTGAGTAGGCTCATGAAGCATAAATTTTTGTTTTTGCTCTACAAAATTTTCATCAAGCGATTGAAGAATAATTTTATTTTCTCTAGGTTCAAAACCAGTTGCGATAATTGTTACAGCAAGTTTTTCACCGAGTGATTCATCATAGCTTGTTCCGAATATCATCTCAGCACTTAAACCTGATTCACTCTGTATATAATTTGAAATAAGATCAACTTCATCCATTAACACTTCTGTTGAACCTGATGTAATATTTAGGAGAATGTTTTTTGCTCCAAAAATTTGATTGTCGTTTAGGAGTGGAGAAGCTAATGCTGTTTTCACTGCTTCCAACGCACGATTTTCTCCTTCGGCAGTTGCCGAACCCATAATCGCAACACCACTATTTTTCATTACCGTTTTAACATCTTCAAAATCCACATTGATGTATCCGGGATATGTAATCAGTTCAGCAATTCCTTTTGCAGCAGTTGTTAAAATATCATTTGCATGACTGAAAGCCTGACGTAGCGGTAAGTTTCCGTACATCTGTTTTATTTTATCATTTCCAATTACGAGCAAACAATCAACGCTGCGTTTTAAATTTTCTATACCTTCATCAGCATAATCTTTTCTTTTTTTACCTTCAAAAGAAAATGGTAAAGTAACGATACCAACTGTTAAGATATCTAATTCTTTCGCTGTTTTTGCAATGATAGGTGCAGCTCCGGTTCCTGTGCCACCGCCCATTCCGGCAGTGATGAACAACATTTTTGTATTAACACCAAGCACTTCGATAATATCTTCGATGGCTTCCATTGCAGCTTTTTTTCCTACTTCAGGATTTGATCCTGCACCAAGTCCTTGAGTTAAGCCTGAGCCTAATTGTATTTTGTTAGGAATAGGACTTGCTTCTAAAACTTGCAAATCGGTATTGCAAATCACAAAATCAACACCTTTGATACCTTGTGCGTACATGTGATTTACGGCATTTCCACCACCACCACCAACACCAAGAACTTTAATAATACTTGATTTATCTTTTGGCAAATCGAATTTCAATCTTGTTTCCATAATTTTTTATTTTTATTGTTAACGGTTAACAGATGACTGTTCACTGTGAACTTTTTTAAAAATCTTTCATATCATTATCATCGTCCAACCAAATTTTTCCTTTTTCAAGAATTTTACTAAAGAATCCTTTTGATTTTACATCCTTAACTTTCTTTTCATCAACAGTTGGTTCGATAATCGGTTCTTCAACGCCACTAAGCAGTCCTTTAATTACAAGACCCACACCCGTTGCGTACATCGGACTTTTTATTTCTTCAACGATTGATTTTGAAATATGCTCATTTGGATATCCGATGCGTGTATCAAAACCTGTTACAAATTCAACCAGTTTATCCAGATGTTTTAATTGAGCGCCACCACCTGTAATTACAATTCCTGCATTAAGTTTTTTCTCAAGACCTGAACTTTTTATTTCGTAAAGAACAGATTCAAAAATTTCTTCCACACGAGCCTGAATAACCATGGCAAGATTTTTTACTGAAACTTCTTTTGGAGGACGGCCATGAAAACCGGGAATACAAACGATTTCATTTTCTTTATTTTCGTCAGCCAATGCCGAACCAAATTTTACTTTCAATAATTCAGCTTGATTTTTTAGCACTGAACAACCCTCAACAATATCTTCGGTAATAATATTTCCACCGAAAGGAATCACCGCAGTATGACGAATTATTCCATTTTTAAAAATGGCAACATCACTTGTTCCACCACCAATATCCACAAGGCAAACACCTGCTTCAAGTTCTTCTTGTGTTAATACAGCATCAGATGATGAGAGCGGTTCAAGTATCAAACCTGCAACATCCAAACCTGCACGATTCACACTTTTTAAAATATTTTTTATTGCATCAACATGACCGGTGATGATGTGAAAATTTCCTGATAAACGCACACCTGCAATTCCTATCGGATCAGTAACATCTGTGAAGTCGTCAACAGAATATTCCTGAGGTAAAACATGAATAATTTCATCACCTGCTGGCAATGCAAGTTTGTATGTATCGTTGATGAGTTTATCTACATCAGCTTGAGTAATTTCATCTTCGGTATTGATGCGAGAGATTGAGTTTCTGTGTTGGATGCTCTTGATGTGTTGACCGGCAATACCAACATGTACCGAGTGAATTTCAATTCGTACCTTACCGCTTTCCATTGATTTTTTTGCATTTTCAATAGCCTCACGAATAGCCTTAACGGTTTTATCAATATTACGAACTTCACCACGAATCACACCTAATGATTCGGCTTTTCCCATTCCAAGAATTTCTACTTTTCCATTCTCGTTTTTTGTTCCAACAATTGCGCAAACTTTTGTAGTTCCAATATCTAATCCAACGATAATTTTTTGATTATTTTCCATATCTTTTATGTCAATATTTTTATAACTTTCTTTTTTCTTGTTGCTAACTCTATCGTTTCACACAAACAATTTGATCCTTATAACTAAGATTTATCGTTTTGTATTTGTTCCAACCAACTTTGCTCAACCCTTCTTTGTAAAACAACATTAGCTTGTTAAACTTATCTTCCATGTTTTGTGTGTCACCAAAAACTATTTGATGATCACCTACTTTAGGTATCAAAACAATCTCACTTTCGGCAGTAACAAATATCTGTTCGATCTGGGCTTTCCAGAAAGCATCTTTATCAACATGTGTGGCTATCTTGTAGAGTTCACTACACACAAAACTTTGAATAGAATCCGACCCGGAATAGTTCTCAAAAATATTTCCGGTAGCAATAAGAACTCTTGCTGTAAACCTTTCAGATAAAGGCATCTTCAGGCCATTTTTATCAATATAAAAACCTGTTCCATCTGTTTTTAAGATACGTAAAATTGGCTCACGTTGTTGGATATTGATATTGATCACACCGTTCAAATCAGTGAACACTTCTGCTTTAAAGATCATTTTATTGTTCAGAAGTTTTTTTTCGAGATTCGGAATATTGAGGTCGGCAATCTTTTTTTCTAAGATCAGTTTTTCATTTCCATCCGATCGAATCGTTTTTAAAACAGTTTCTCGGTCGATAAAAAGTAGTTCGTTTTTTGGAGATAAGGTTAAAGAAATTTTGCTGCAATGAATATCATCTACTTCTTTATTTATAAATGCGAGGCTCACAATTAATCCACTCACCAACAAAACCCACATTGTGATGATACCAACTTTTTTTAATCGTGATATAAACTTTTGTTTATCGAATTTCATTTTTTTACACCCACCTTTATCCTCCCTTTTTTAGGGAGAACTTTTATTTAATTACTTTTTTGCCTTATTTAATAATTGCTTTAACGGCTCAACCAATTGGTCGATATCACCAGCCCCAAGCGTTAATAACACTTCAGGGTTTTTCTTTGAAATCATTTCTATAACTTCATTTTTTGAACACAATAATTTATGTTCAATCGTCATTTTGTCAAAGATTATTTTTGAAGAAATTCCTTCCATCGGAAGTTCACGTGCCGGATAAATATCCAACAACAACACATCATCTGCCAGAGATAAACTCTTAGCAAATCCATCAACAAAATCTCGTGTTCTGGAAAAAAGATGTGGTTGGAAAATAACGGTGAGTTTTTTGTTTTGATACATTTGTTTTACTGATGAAATTATCGCTTTTAATTCTTCAGGATGGTGTGCGTAATCATCGATATAAATTGTATCTGAATTTTTAATTTGATACTCAAATCTTCTCTTTACACCGCGAAACGAAACCAATCCTTCACGCAATTCATCATCGGTTATACCTGCCTGCAAACATGCTGCTGAAGCGGCAACAGCATTTTCTACATTATGCATTCCCGGAATTCCTAAATGCAAATCTTTTAATATTTTTTCTCCGGCATGCAGATCAAAATAATATTTATCGCCATCTATTCGAATATTATCTGCGTATATATCGGCTTTCTCTTTGATGGAATAAGATTTTACAGATTTTCGTGGAAATTCTATTGGCATTTCTTGAGACGCTGCATGCAACGTCTCTATAAGATTGTCATAAATATCTAATCCCTTTTTGATAAAAATTGTTCCACCTTCTTTTAATTTATTTGCAAAATCTATAAAAGATTTTTTTAGTTCTTCATGCTTTCCATAAATATCCAAATGATCAGCATCTGTTGAAGTGATGATTGAAATAAATGGATTTAAAGTTAGGAAAGAACGGTCGTATTCGTCTGCTTCTACTACTAAAAATTGGTTATCGGTAATCGGTGATAGGTTATCGGTGTTTGACACCACCTTGTTAGGAGGTGAAATTTTGTGCAACAGTAAATTGGAATTATAGTTGGTTGAAATACCACCAAGAAATGCTGCGCAATCAATATTGCTTTGTTTTAATATATGTGCTATTAAAGTTGATGTTGTTGTTTTTCCATGTGTTCCGGCAACGGCAATTGTTTTATATTCATCAGAAATTATCCCTAAAACTTGTGAACGTTTTAAGATGGTGAAATCATTTTCTTTCAACCATTTCCATTCTTCGTGATCCTTTGGAATTGCAGGAGTGAGAACAACAAGACAATTGGCAATTGGCAATTGGAAATTAGCAATTGAACTTCCTAAATCTTCATAATGAATTTCAATTCCTTCATGAATTAATTCTTTTGTTAACTCCGTTTCAGTTTTATCATATCCATAAACTTTTATTCCCTGATGATTAAAATAGCGAGCAATAGCACTCATGCCAATGCCACCGATACCAAGGAAATAAACTGTTTTTATGTTTTTAAAATTCATTTATCAATTATTATTAAAGATGCCAACACAAAACCAACATAAGTTATTAACCAAAACATATCAGTTCTAACCCATGGAATAAATTCAACGTATCTTTTTTCTTTTGCATCATCTTTCAAATCGAAATATTTTAAAACTATCAACGTCACTAAAAGACATTCCAAATAAATAAAATTTGTAAACTTGATAATCAGATTTAATGTCTCATTATTAATTCCAAAAACTAATCCAAGTATAGCTGTGAATAAAACTAATCCTATAACATAGTAAGCTATTTTAATTAACTTGTTTTGTATGTTTTGAAATTGTTTTCGCATTTTTTAAATTATCTCATCATCAAATCAACCAATTAACCGCATCACCTCATCAACAATCTTCTCGGCTGCATCAGGCATAGCAAAACTTGCAATATTATTTTTTAGTTGAGCCTGTTTTATTTCGTTGTTTGCCAATTTGATCACTTCATCTACTAATACATTTCTTGCATCAATATCTGTTACCAAAATTGCAGCTTCTCTATCTACTAAAGCCATCGCATTTTTTGTTTGATGGTCTTCGGCAACGTTTGGTGACGGAACTAAAATTACCGGTTTTTTTACTTGTGCAAGTTCAGCAATCGAAAGTGCACCGGCACGTGAAACAACCACATCTGCTGCTGCATAAGCAAGGTTCATTTCGTAGATGAAAGTTTGAAGTTTGAAGTTTGGAGTTTGAAGATTTTCTGAAATAGAAAAGTTTTTTCCGGTTTGCCAAATCATTTGCAAACCTGCATCTTCAATTTTTTGTAGTCCTGCTAAAATGCTTTCATTAATTGTTCGAGCACCAAGACTTCCTCCAATTACAAGAACAGTTTTTTTATTTGGGTCAAGATTGAAAAAAGTAATTGCTTCGTTTCTTAAGCTTTGTACATTCATCAAATCTTTTCTAACCGGATTTCCTGTTTTTACAATTTTGTCAGAAGGGAAAAATCTTTCCATTTTATCATATGCCACACAAATTGTTTCCACCCGATCTTTCAATATTTTATTTGTAATTCCGGCATACGAATTTGCTTCATGAATTAATGCTGGAATTTTTTTCATTGTTGCAGCATACAACATCGCACCGCTGGCATAGCCACCAAAACCAATAGCTACATCAGGTTTAAATGTTTTTAAAATCTGCAATGATTTCCAAACACTATGTATCACTTTTACCGGAAACAAAATATTTTTTGCCGACAAACTTCTTTGCAATCCGCTTATCCAAAGCCCAACAATTTTGTATCCAGCTTTTGGAACTTTTTCCATTTCCATTCTATCACTCGCACCAACAAAAAGAATTTCTACTTCAGGAATTCTTTTTTGCAATTCCTGAGCAACAGCAACAGCCGGATATATATGTCCGCCAGTTCCACCTCCGCTAATAATTACTTTTAATTTTTTCATTACATTAATTTTAGCCACAAAGCCACCAAGTATCGAAGTTTCACTAAGAATTTCTTTGTGTTACTTTTTGCTAATTATTA
>CAIUEQ010000035.1 GCA_903898215.1 uncultured Bacteroidota bacterium
ATTCTTTTTTTCTGACAATCCATTTTGTAAAGAAGGCTTATCTAAATTGGGTTTTTTAGTGAAATTGTAATTTGGATTTTGTTTTAAAAAATTTACATATTCCATTTTTTGCAGTAATTCTTGTTGCTGTAATTGAAGTTTTCCAAGCTGGTCTTTGTTAAGTTGGTCTTTAACACTTACTTTTTCTTTCAACTGTTCTTTATATCTTTCAGCATCATAACTAAGTCTGAAATAATTAGTAAGGCCTATAACATTTTTAATATTTGTATAATAATAACTAAATTCAATAGGGAAATTTAAAACCAAAAAAGAAATATTTCCTTCTGTTTTAAAACCTCCTGAAGGGTAATTGTCTCCTGTAATAAAAGGTAAAACTCCATACTCATAACCGAAAGAGATACTACCAATTGGTTTGAATATTTTTTTCTGAACAGTTAAAAAGTTAGGGTGATTTAGTTTAGGAAGTTTTAATTTAAAGGTTATCTTTGAAAACAAGGAATCTTTTTTGCTATTAATTTTATCCTTCTCAACAGTGTACTTGCCAGTGATATTTTGTGTGAATTCTTTTTTTTGAAGAGTATCCGTAACACTATCTTTAGCAGATGTAGAAGGTGGTTGGAGGAATTTTGACTTCAATAAACTATCTTGCCCTGATTGAGAATAAGAGGAAATTGCAATTAGCAAACAAATAATATTGAATAAATTTTTCAACTATAATTCCAATCATAAATATTTATACAAAATAAAGGAAAATTGATTAATAATTAAATATTTTTGTGTTAAATGTTTAATTAAAAATAAAAACCCGATATGGTATCGGGTTTTTGGTTAATGAAATTAATAAGCTTAAAATGGTAAATCATCCTCACCGCCCTCTTGTATTTCTTCTAATTTTGTTTCTGTTGAAGGTACTGTTTCATTTGGCTTATAACCTAAATTCAAAATAAAATCAGTTGCTTTTTGAGCAAGAGTAGAAGCATATACAATAAATCTTCTGTCGTTACGAATTTTCTCCAACCATCCTTTCAAATCTTCTTCGTTAGTTTCAAAATATTCCTCACTCATTCCAGCAAATGATTTTAGATAACCTGCACCTATTTCAGCAATTAATTCTTCGATTGAATACGGTTCGCAGCCAAAGGCTTTTTGTTGAATTACTTCTTTTCTGTTCACTCTGCTTAGGTGTCCTGTACTATGTACCAGTTCAATAAAGAGTTTACTATAATAGCTTTCTTTGTTTCTAAAGGTTTCTCCTCTTGGAATACTCACAACATCAAGAAGAGGATTGTAAAACGACTTGCCTTCTTTGTTTTTAATTTTTGGCTGCTTAGGCATTTGAACAATAATTTCCAAACATTTTTGCAAAGGATTAACTTCCTTCTCATTCAACATTGGAATATATGCTTCAGGTATTCCTTCGCATTGTTCGATGTTATACACATTACCGTAACGAAGAAAAGGAATGTTTGCAATTTGGTCGGTTTCATCGTCCTTTATTTCCAACCACTTCCAGAAAACTGTAACGTTTCCTTTTTGACCTTCTTTGATTGTTGCGCCTAATTCCTTAATCTGTTTTGAAGAAAGAAAGTAGTTTTGTTTGTAACCAAGAGGATTAAGTAACCATAGATTAATTCCTTTGTATGGTTTTCCTGTAATTAGGTTTTTAGGAAGTCCTGCTTCTCCCCAAGGATGTTGCCATGGGACAATTCCTTTTTCAAGTTGTTTGATAATGCGGTTGTTTACGACTGCGTAAACGTCCACGGGTGATTTCTTTTCGCTCATTTTAAAAATATTTAATTGTTATGGAACTGTTTCCGATAGCAGTATAACTGGCGGAGAAATATACACAAGCGAAGAAAATTGCTATTTATAGCATGTGGCGGGGAAAGATAAATTGGTAATAATCATTTTATTAGTAG
>CAIUEQ010000036.1 GCA_903898215.1 uncultured Bacteroidota bacterium
GAAAAATTATTTAAATTAAAAGATCCATTGATAGCTTTTGCATCGCAACTAAATACCGAAGTAAATTTTTATGATGAAGAAGATAAAAAGCGTGACAGTGAAATTAATTTATTGATGGCAAAATATGTAGATATGAAAAGTGCCTGGAAAGAAAAACAATTTGTTCCGGATGCTAATGGAACATTACGATTTACGTTTGGTTCTATCAAGGGTTACTCTCCAAATGATGCCGAATATCAAAAACCAATTACAACTCTTACAGGTGTGATTCAAAAAGAAGATGGAAAGGATTATGAATTGTTGGATGTAATTAAAGAATTATATGCAGCAAAAGATTTTGGCACATACATTCATCCTGATTTAAATGATTTACCTGTGAATATTTTATACGATTTGGATACAACCGGTGGAAATAGTGGAAGCCCTGTGATGAATGCTTATGGCGATTTGATAGGAGTGAATTTTGATAGAGCTTACACAGCCACAATTAACGATTATGCTTGGAACGAAAGTTACAGTCGCTCTGTTGCAGTTGATATCAGATACGTTTTATGGATAGTGCAAAAAGTTGCTAAGGCACAAAATATTATTGATGAGCTTACAATGGTGAATAGATAAAATTTCGGATGGCTATTAATATTTTGGAAAATAATTGCTATAAATAGCTTCTTAGTGGAAAATATTTTACCAATTCATCTTCGGGAAATAATCTCTGAATTTTTCGAACCCAGTGTGTTTTAACTTCGTATAAATTGGCTGCCAATAAAATGTCAGATTAATACTCTTATGAGTGTTATGCATAGGCAACATACTATATTAAATCAGCAATGTTTGGTAAATGGCATCTCTGAGTTTTTTCTGAACATGAACTTCGTCTGCATATTTTTTCCAATTGCTTACAGAATTTGTAACTTCATCAATGATGCTTTTTGCTTTTTTGATATTCATTTGTTTGGCTACAGCCATAAAATCTTCATGTTTTATATTTTGTCGTTTGCCGTTTACCGTTAATGATTGCTGGCTTACCCAACTGCTACCGGGACGGTATGCATGGCATACATCAAATGCAGGAGATAATTTCCATTTTCCGGTATTGTTCATTAAGAATGCAAAGTTCTTTGTGTGATCGTCACAGTTGCGTGCTACTACATTAAATACCATTCTTCGAAATAATTGCTCAGCTTCAGGAAATGGTAATCCAAGTATTCTCATTGTTTCGAAGAGTTGCTCGTAACTATAATATCCAACATTGTTAAAATCGAAATGGCGAAGAGCGCAAAAACTTTGCAGATGTAACTTTTCATTTCCTTCAGTTCTATCGAAACGTTTGGTCATAAAATGTGCTCTTCCATTTTCTTCATACAAATCACATTCGGTCATTTCAATACCTGCTGCTTTTGCCATTAAATGATAAGCCATTTCAACTCTTCCATATCCCTTTGATGCTCCAAACTGACTGTCTGCTACGCCATCAAATTTGATAATCCAATGCGAAAATCCTTTTGGTGCATTTGCTTGTCCGCTTCTTACGTCTTTTGTTTTTGTGTTGTATGCGATAAGAGCTTTTGCTCTCGCTCCACCTGCAGATGAACCAATTTTTAAAATATCTAACAGTGCTTTTTCTTCTTCTTTAGAAAGATCTGTTTGAAACTTTTCACGCTTATTCAAAATATTGTCGGCAATTTCAATTAAACTTTTTATCTCAACTTTTGAAGATGTAGTTGATTCCTTTGGATTAACAGGTTCAACTTCCAATGCTCCCATTGCTCGTTTGCCAATAAAACATAAGGTTTCAACAGGGTTTAAACTATCGGTAGGACGACCTTGCGTTGCAAGCCAACTATTGATTAATGCATTGCCATATTTATCAGGCAACATATCCGCTAACAATCCGGGAAGTCCTTTATAAGTTGCCGAATTTTTATTTTCAGGAAAGGAAAAAATACGTTTACCTGTTTTTGATAGAGGCATCATAATTGGAGAAATATCCCAATCTTTATCTCTGAATTTATTATCAAACTCGAATGAGCCTAATCCGGTTTGATCATTCCATGCAATAGCTCCGATCCTTACATTCCAAATATTTATAAAAGCATTGTTTACTTTATTTGCCATTATCAATTCGATTTAGGTTTCTGTTTTACTATCGTTTTGCGTGAAGCTCTTTTTCTTTTTTCTTCATCCATTTTTGCCAATTGTATAGGACTTAATTCTTGTTTCACTTGAAAGTGATCGAACACGTGAAGTAAATTCAATGCTCTAATTAATTGTACAAGCGTAATCAAGTTTCCCCCTTTACCATTTTCAAACTGCACCAAGGTTGAACGGTTGATACCTGCTTCAGTTGCGAGTTGAATTTGTGTTTTGTTTTGTTCGAGCCTGTGATGCTTAATAAATGCACCGATGGTTTCAGCAATGGCAGAATCGCTCATTGCAACCCAATTAATGTTGGTTATATCCGTCATAAAGTTAATTATTAGCCATTAATGTTGGATTTATCCGACAAATGTAAAGGTAAAAATTCTAAATAAAAAGAAAATTGGATTTAGATACTTTATTTATTGATAACTGATAAAACAAGACTTAAAACTACGCAGGATTAATCAATTAAACTGTAAATATTTTATAGGACGAGTAATGAATCATAGCAAAAAATTGGCTGCCATAATTATATCTGCCCTAAATAATTGTGTAAAGATATATTGAAGAAATATTTTGAGAATACAGTCTTAATTGTCTTCTCAGTGCGGAGTCAATTTGATAAAACTCTTTTATTCATCAAAACCGGCACGAATAAAACTACGTGCGGTTGGAAATTCTTTTTCAATTTCATTTCTTAGTTTATCGAGGAGCAATAAAATGGAAATCAAGTCATCGGTTTTTTCTGGAAATAGTTGTTGAAGTTTTCCCCATGCTGAAATAGAACGATCAATTCCGATAAGCGCTACTTTTGCCGAGCCATCTGAATCGCGAGGGAAATTATTTTCATCAGCAAATTCTTCTCCGTTAAATTTACCGGACAGTGCACGCTTCATTTTTACTGTTATTTGAAGGCTATACCAATTGATAATTTCAAAAATATCTTTTACCTCATCAGCTTTAATTAAAATATTTCCTTCATTAATACCCAATTTTAATTGAGTATTTAAGTCGTTTTCAAAATTCTCAATAAATGATTTCTCTCTTTCAAAAAACTCATGAGCCATTGTATTATATGATTTGGCTTGAGTAGAAATTAAATGTTTGCTTGCTTTTTTTTCAGAGTCATCTCTTTTTTGCGAATCAGCATCATCTGTTTTTGTTAAATCAATTCCTTCTTTTTCTGCAATGTGCAAAATAAGTTTCATCGTATCGGCAAATGTTGATTCCAATTCATTCCAATATTCTTTGTTTTCGGTATCGAGATTTTCAATATTTTTATTTCTAATCGAGCGCTTATCAAAATTTAAGCAACGATTGGTAAACGTACAGCGTTCGCACCAGCGGTCGCAATAATTGTAAATGCCGGGAATATTATTTGGATTTTGTGCTCGATTTATAAATTCTTCCGGTTCCATTCTATTATCATTCAATTTTCTTCTTATGATTTGTTAAAAACTTTATTCAATCATACATAAAAAGATAATTGTAATGAATTATTATTAAATATTCTGGAAAATTGAGGTAGGTTAAAGTAAAGAAATGAATGTTATTAGAAGTTTATTACAAATGATCTTAAATAATAAAACCACTTGAAAATCAAGTGGTTTTATTATTTAACTGTGATCCCGCTGGGATTCGAACCCAGGACCCCTACATTAAAAGTGTAATGCTCTACCAGCTGAGCTACGGAATCTTAATATTTCCTTGTTTAAGGGGCTGCAAAAATAGAGCGATATTTTAATTTCACAAATCAGATTATAAAATAATTGAAAGATTTATTCACATTTAGCTTTAAAATCTAATTCTTAAAAACGTAAAAGGTTAACGGTTATTGATTTAATGTTATTTTTTAAGTTAAGTAATTATTTACTTTCCATCACAATTAGTGGAACAATCATCTCTTCAAGTGAAATTCCGCCATGCTGAAATGAATTTGTATACATGTTTACATGATGATTGAAGTTATTTGGATAAGCCATGAAATCATCTTCAGAAGCAAATACAAACCTAGAACTGATATGTAACTTAGGCAAGAATGCTTCAGCAGGATCTTTTATTGTAAACAATTCATTTTCGTTATAATTTAAATTTTTACCTTGTTTGTATCGCAGGTTTGTGCTGGTATTTCTATCGCCAATAATTTTTATAGCGTTTCTAACCCGTATCGATCCATGATCAGTAGTGATAATAAGTTTTGCTTTTTTTGATGCAATACGTTTCAATGCTTCCATTAGTGGAGAATGTTCGAGCCATGAAGCTGTAATTGAACGATACGCGGCTTCATCTTCAGCAAGCTCTTTCATCACATTCATCTCAGTTCGCACATGGCTCATCATGTCTACGAAATTATAAACGATCACATTAAACTTATTGTTAAACATATTCGGTACATCATCAACAAGTCTTTTGCCTGCATCGAGGTTGGTTACTTTTGTGTATGAAAATTTATCATTAAACCCTAACCTCTTAAGTTGCATTGCCAATAACTCTTCTTCATATTTATTTTTCCCTTCATCTTCTTCTTCATCAACCCAAAGTTCCGGATAAATTTTATTTATTTCAGAAGGCATCATTCCTGCAAAAAATGAATTTCTTGCATAATGTGTTGTTGTTGGAAGGATGGTGAGATACGTTTCGTCACTTACCAAGTTGAATAACTCGCTAAAAATTGGCTGCGCAATTTTCCATTGATCATATCTAAAATTATCGAGTAGCAATAAAAATATAGGCTCTTCTGATTGAAGTTCAGGAAGTACTTTTTGTTTCACTACAGTATGGCTCATTGGCGGAGTTTGTGCATTCGGCTTTCGTAAAAAGTTGATATAATTTTGTTTTACAAACCTTTTCCATGCATGATTTGCTTCACTTTTTTGCGACAGCATGATTTCATCCATCCCGGTATCCGAGCTTTGACTTAACTCAAGTTCCCAATAAATTAATTTTTTGTAAAGTGTTACCCAAGCGTCATAACTCAAATCATCATTCAATTCCATACCAATTTGCCTAAACTCTTGTTGGTAGCCTTGTGTGGTTTTTTCGCTTACTAAACGCTTATTGTCTAATTGCTTTTTTATAGAAAGTAAAATTTGATTTGGGTTTACAGGTTTAATGAGGTAATCGGCAATCTTGCTTCCAATGGCTTCTTCCATAATATGCTCTTCCTCACTTTTTGTAATCATTATTACCGGAACGTCCGGCTTAATATTTTTTATTTGTGATAA
>CAIUEQ010000037.1 GCA_903898215.1 uncultured Bacteroidota bacterium
AAATATCAAAAAAATATCTTTTATAAAATCTTCAAAATTTTATATTCGCGGTAGAAATAAAAACAAAATATTATGTATTGGACACTTGAATTAGCTTCTTACTTAGATGATGCTCCATGGCCTGCAACCAAAGACGAGCTTATAGATTATGGCATCCGTTCGGGCGCACCACTTGAGGTAATTGAAAACTTGCAGGAAATGGAAGATGATGGCGAACCTTTTGAAAGTATTGAAGAAGTTTGGCCTGATTATCCTACGAGTGAAGATTATTTTTATAACGAAGACGAATTATAATCATCCTTAAAATGATAACGAAAATTCCGATCTCTTAGGGTCGGATTTTTTTTGTTAAGCAACAGCCATATCGCAGTTTTCTTCCACTCTTAAAAAATCAGCCTGGTATTTTTCCATCACTGAATTCTTTTCTTCATTTAAATTTACAGCATAACGCAAACCTGCACCTTGACTAATTACTCTCACTAAATTTAAATTGGTAAGTTCTGTAAAATCTCTTTGAATAGTTTTTCGGTTGCAATCAAATTCACTGACCAATTCTTTTGTAGAAACAAATCCTTTATTTTGGATAATATACATGATCAGTTTCTGACGTTTATTTAAAATCGAATCGTCAATTTCCTTTAATTTATAACCACGCTCAAAAACATAATTCATGATATTTTTTTGTCGTGGATTTAATTTATCGAACTCTACTTGTTTTCTAAAATATTTTTGAAACAATAACTTTAATCTTTCAAGTTGGTCCTCGTAAAGCTCCATTCCAAAAGAAAGTTGAGCATTTAGATCATTTGATTGTTCATGAGTTTGCTCGTCACTGGTTTCAAAAATGAAATTCAAATAATTGTTTTTGTTGGAATGGATTTCATGTTCGATACTTAATAATCCATTTAGATCGTACCCTTTTTTCTTTAACCAGAAATGCTGAAGGAGCAATGCCATTTTACTTTTGGCTTCACTAAATATTTTTATTCCTATTAAACGAAAATGCAAAATCCAACTTTGATGAATTGGGTGATACTCTTCATCAGAATTTATAAACTCAAACAGCGCTTCAATTTCCATTTCACTTGCCAAACTTAACCTCTCAGGAACACGTGCTGTTTGCGATGAAAATAAATTAATATCTTCCTTATTATTATAAACATCATTAATCAGCATTCGCTGTAATTGATGAATCATGCCAATGTTAAGAGGTTCTTCTAGTTGTGAATCGAGCCACTTTTCAGCTTTCAAAAACTGTTCTACTGCACGTTCAGATACTCCTTTTGCACGGATGTTCTGATTAACAATGTATTTAACAGTTTTAATATCTACCAGATTGTGGTCGATAGCATTTGCATAATAGTTTCTTACAATCGAACTGTTTTGTTGTTCAATTTTTAGGATGTTTTCCGGAAGGTCAATGAAGTCGAGAATTTTTAAAAGTTCATCGTGAAGTCGGATGATGTCGAAGTGTTTCTCTTCGACTACGAACACGGGTTCGAACTTATGTATTAGAATCATCGTATACGAACATACAGTGATTCGCTATGCTTGAAAAGCCCACCAGTAAAGCATTGTCGTGGAGAACTGCATAATTATTGGCGTCTGCAACTTAACAATTTCTTAAGACACTAGTAAATAAAGGAATTATTAGATGTAAAAAAAAGTCGACAAGATGAAAATAGCATGTGTATAATTGAAATGTATTTGACTAAAATCGATTGATTACATGATTATGTATTTGATTTTTCCTCCAAAAAAATTATTAAGAAATTTTTAAATATTCACTAAGAAGCCTATTAAAAAAGATATCTTGAAGGATTTATACATCTCAAAATTGCATCGTCAAATATCTTGATGCAACTATGTGTTTCCTTTTTATAAATTTGTGTTGCATTATGGAAAAAGATATCAGACCACATGTGTTGTTAGCTGAAGACGAAATAAGTCTTGGCTTTCTTTTAAAAGAAAATCTACGTCTTGCAGGTTTTACGATTAAAGTTTGCAAAGATGGGTTGGAAGCATTGGATGCTTTTAATATTGAGAAATTCGACATCTGTATTTTTGATGTGAACATGCCCAAAAAAGATGGCTTCGAATTGGCAAAAGATGTTAGAAGAAAAGACCAATCCATACCAATAATTTTTCTTACAGCAAATTCTTCAGAAGAAGATAAACTCAAAGGTTTTGAAATTGGTGCCGATGAATATATTACAAAACCTTTCAGTACTCAAGAGCTTATTGCTCGCATGAAAGCTATTTTAAAACGCTCTCAGAACAATCAAAAAACATTACTGGCAATAGAAGATAAAGTTAATGTTGGTCATATTTCAATCGACTTTCAAAATCAAATTATCACTCACGATGGTAACCAAATTCGCATCAGTGCAACTGAAGCCGAATTGCTGAAAATATTTATCATCAATAAAAATAATCCTCTAACTCGTAATGCCATTTTATTATACATATGGGGAAGGGACGATACCTATACAGCCAGAAATTTAGATGTATACATTAACAAACTTCGTAAGATGCTTAAAATAGATCCTTCGTTAGAAATAGTGAATATTCACGGAACAGGATTTAAATTAGCAGAAAATGTAGAGGTATAGTTTGGCAAACCAAATCAATTTTATAAGAATTATTTTTTTTATCTGTATGGGTTTTACTTTGCATGCACAGCAAAATAATTCCGACAGTATTAATAATTTATTGCGCGTATCTGGCGATAAAGAAAAAATTAATATCCTCTATAACCAAGCAAAAGTATTTAGGTTTAATGATCCCACAAAAGCTGCCGATTATGGTGTTCAGGCAATTGAGATAGCTGTTAAATTAAATGAAGTTGAAGCTCTTGCTAACTGCAATCAGCTTGTAGCCGATATCTATTTCCGGGGTGGATCTTTTTCAAAAGCTAAAGAGTATTTTACACAATCACTTAAATTTTTTATTCAAACAAAAAATGAAAAAGGAAAAGCTGAAGTTAATAATTCTTTAGCTTCAATAAATTTTGCTCAGGGTAATTTTCCTGCTGCAGTGGAAGGATATTTAAGTGCGTTAAGATTTTATGAAGAAACAAATGACAATACAGGTTTGCTTAATTCACTAAATAATTTAAGTGCTTTATACGAGAAGCAAAATAATTTCAGTAAAGCCATCGAATACAATTTGAGAGCGATTAAGTTGTATGAAGGATCAAAAGATAAATTACGTACAGTGGTTACGTTTGATAATATTGGTAACAGCTATTTACGACAAGAGAATTTTTCAAAAGCTAAAGAGTATTTTAATAAATCTTTAAAAATTTATTCTGAAATTAACAACAAAGCAGGGATAGCAAATACACTGAATTTAATTGGAGATATTGAGTTTAAAATTCATCAGAATGAAAACGCTTCTGTTATTTATAAACGCTCTTTGTCAATATCCGAAGAGTTGAAAATGCAGCCGCTTATTGTTTCAAATTTAAATGATCTGGGTGAAAATTATTTTGCCCTTAAACAATATGATAAAGCTATTAATAGTTTTAAACGTGCAATCGAAATAGCCAAAAAAGGCGGATTTAATATTGAATTGGATATTGCATACAAAAGGCTTTCGGATGTATATAATTTAACAAATGAAAAAGGTAAAGCACAAACTTTTTCGGCATTAAGCAGTGAAATAAAAGATTCATTATTTAACGATAGCATTGTAAAACAACTCGCTGATATTTCGTTGAGATACGAATCTGAAAAAAAGCAAACTCAAATCGAATTGCTTTCAAAAGAACAAGAAGTAAGAGATGCCGAATTACAAAGTGAGCGAGAAATCAGGAAAGTATTTATTATAGCTTTCAGTATTTTGTCGTTGATATTTTTGATCCTCATTTATTTCTTTATTCAAAATAAGCGCATCGAAAAAAATCTTGAAAAACAAAAGTTTGAATTGGAACAAAAGAATAGAGCAATTCTTGAACAAACAGAAAAATTAAATCAGCTGAATTCTGTTAAAGATCGTTTCTTTTCAATTATTTCCCACGACCTGAGAAATAATCTTACAACAATGAAATTGTATTTTGATCTTATCAGCAATCCTGCTTATGAGGCCTCAGATAATAAAGAGGTAACCAAAAATATTTCAGGCTCAGTTGAGAATACCATCGATCTGCTAGAGAATCTTTTAATATGGGCATCTGCACAAATCAAAGGAGTTCCGATTCATATTCAAAAACTTAATTTACATTCACTAACAGAAGAAACTTTTAACTTGTTAAATAATGCAGCCTTTCAAAAAAATATTGAGTTGCGAAATGAAATTGATGAGAACAATACCGCTTATGGCGATATGGATATGATAAAATTGGTGCTAAGAAATTTAATAGCTAATGCCATAAAGTTTACTACCGAAAATGGCTCCATTAAAGTTGCAGGGGAAATTACCAAAAATACATGCAAAATTAGTGTGATTGATAATGGTGTTGGTATTAGTAAAGAATCAATGGAGCGACTATTTGATCAGCATTTAAATCCAACCACAAAAGGAACAGGTAACGAAAAAGGAACAGGATTAGGTCTTATTCTTTGCAAGGATTTTATTGAAAGAAATCATGGACGAATTTGGGTTGAAAGCAAAGAAGGAGAAGGAAGTTCGTTTAATTTTGAATTGCCGGTTAATCATTAA